>JABDKN010000165.1 GCA_013002205.1 Granulosicoccus sp. | reverse complement strand
GTTAGTGTCTCATCGAGGCTGACTGTCAGCTGCACGAAGCTCACCGCGGCTGGCAGTCTTCCATCGCTGCCCTGAGCGAGTCATGGTGTTCTTGCAGGCGTTGCCGAGCACGCGTTGCAGAATCGCCCAGGGCAATCAGGACGGCCAGCTTCACCCAGCCACCGGCTGCATCGATGGCCTGCCTGGCCTGTTCATCATCGAGCCTGGGCAACACGCCCTGCAGTAACCGTATTCGCCGCTTATCCAGCTTTTTGTTGACGGCTGCCATGTCAACCATCAGATTTCCATAGGTGCGGTTCAGTCGAATCATCAACACGGTACTGAACAGGTTCAGCGCAATCTTCTGTGCAGTGCCGGCGGACATGCGTGTGGAACCTGCCAGCACTTCTGCACCGCTGTCGAGAAATACCGGGCAGTCGGCTGCGCGCAACAGGCGCGTGTCGGGATTACTGGCCATGCCGATGGCCAACGCACCCCGCTGTCGTGATGTTTCCAGCCAGGTGCAGGTCCAGACCGATTGTCCACTGGCTGCCAGGGCGACAACGACATCATGCTCATCCACGGCGGCGGCTTCGACATCACCGGCGGCCGCCACGGGGTCGTCCTCCACGCCTTCGACACTGGCCAGCAATGCCTCTGGACCACCGGCCATGCACAGCAGCAGACGATCATGTGGCCATCCGTAAGTCGGCCACAACTCAGCACCATCCTGCACCGCCAGTCGCCCTGAGGCACCCGCGCCCACCAGGATCAATCGACCCCGATTGAGAGCCAGACGATCAGCGGCCTGTGAGATGGCCGCCTCCAGTTGCCCGCCGGCATCGCTGACGGCATCGACAGCTCTCTGCTGGCTGGCCAGCAGCAGCGAGATGATCTGTTCATTACTCTGCAGGTCAAGATCTATCAGTGACGGATCTATCGCTTCAGTGGGCATCGATTCCATCGAGGTGTCTCCCGGGTTGTTGGACGCAGGTCGATAAGCGGCCGTGCGTCATCAGGATCTGTCTTGTGAAATTCCTGGCGAAGTTTGCAAAGCCAGGCACGTGGTGTCGTTAATTGTGTCAGCAACCAGGCTGGTGTGATGGTCACGCAGGCTCATCCACACAACTGCGGATGGTGGGCATACAGCTGCCAGAGTCCATGCAGGGCATCTCCCTCTGCCCGCTGCACACGTGTCCCCAAACTGCGGGTAAGTTCCGATTTCAATTGCTCACCGATACCGCCCACGATACACACCGGCAGCCCGGCGGGTGCCAGTGCAACCAGTTCAAGCGCTACGGCGGCCGCCTCCTCCAGCAGTGATAGTGCAAGTTCGTCCCCCTGGGACGCATGCTCGAAGATCATCGGTGCAAGCTGTGCCAGCACACTGGATTGCGACTGTGTGCTCCATTGTTGAATGGCAGACACACTGGAACCGATGCGTTGTTCGACAGCGTTGATCAGACTGCCCTGTTTCACCTTGCCATCACGATGCCAGAGGTAGTGCCGAATCAGCTGCATGCCAAGCCATGCACCCGAGCCTTCGTCACCCACCGGAAAACCCCAGCCACCTGCCATACCGGTGTTGCCCTCGGCATCCAGCCAGTGCAGTACGCTGCCAGTGCCGATGGCAAGACAGATACCGGGCTTGCCCCCGGTTGCACCCATCAGTTGCGCCAGACCATCGGTCACCAGCACCGGTGAAAACCTGGCGGGAATCAGCGACAGAAATTCCGCTCGCCGTCCTTCCTGAAGGGAACCGGCAAGACCCATCACCAGGCGATCCGGTATCCAGGTCGGTGCGAATCCCAGTGTACGCCGCAGCGCGGAGAGTCCCGCCTGGATGTGAACCCAGGTGTCCTGCACACCCAGGGACAGACTGGCATGTTCATCGACGGTGGCACGAGCGAGTACCTCGCCGCCGGTATCGAATGCCGCTACGCGACAGCGGCTGCCGCCGCCGTCCACTGCCATGATCACTGTCATACCCACGATCCTGTTTATCATTGCAGTCATCTGCCGGGCCGTCTCCGGCATCGCCCCGATGCGCGCCCGCACCTGTATAGCCGGCGAGCCCCGCATAGGAAGATAGATTTTACCCACCTGTCCAAAGGCGATAACATCAGTGCACTCGCTAACGAGAACCAACCACAGGAGAATTCCATGCGTGGATACGCACTGAAGGCAACGCTACTGGCCGTCGGGATGAGTATGTCAGGTATTGCCCTGGCCGAGAAAACCGTCATCACCATCGAGAGCTGGCGCGCCGAGGACCAGGCCATCTGGGACGAAAAGATACTGCCGGTATTCGAGGAAGCCTACCCGGATATCGATGTCCAGTTCAAACCCACCACCGCCACGGAGTACAACGCGGCGCTCAATGCCCGGCTGGCGGGTGGCACTGCCGGCGACATCATCACCTGTCGACCGTTTGACAATGCACTGGCGATGTACGAGGCCGGTCACCTGGCCGACATCAAGGGCATGCCGGGCCTGGAGAACTTCTCCGATGTAGCCAAGGCTGCGTGGTCGACCGACTCGGGCGATGCCAACTTCTGCGTCCCCATGGCGGCGGTCATACACGGATTCATGTACAACAAGGATGCCTTTGCCGAACTGGGCATCGAGGTACCCACCACCGAGGCCGAGTTCTATGCGGTTCTGGATAACATCAAGGAAGAGGGCAGCTATATTCCGCTGGCCATGGGCACCAAGGATCAATGGGAGGCGGCCACCATGGGCTATTCCAATGTGGGCCCTACCTACTGGCGTGGTGAGGAAGGCCGACTGGCGCTGATCAGCGGCGATGCCAAACTCACCGACGAGCCGTTTGTCGAAGGCTTCCGGCAGATGCAGAAGTGGGTGCCCTATCTGGGTAACGGCTACCAGGCACAGTCCTACACGGACAGCCAGAACCTGTTCACCCTGGGCCGGGCTGCCATCTACCCGACAGGCTCCTGGGAGATCACCGGATTTCAGGAGAACGCAGAATTCGAACTGGGCGCCTTTGCACCGCCAAAAAAGGATGCCGACGGCTCCTGTTACATCAGTGACCATACCGACATCGGCATTGGCATGAATGCGACCACCGACAACAAAGAGGCTGCCATGAAATTTCTCGAATGGACCACGACTGCGGATTTCGCCAGCCTGCTGACCAACGCGGCACCGGGCTTCTTTTCGCTCGCCAGTCATGATATCCAGGTCGACAATGCGCTGGCTAACGAGTTCATTGCCATGCGCGGTGAGTGTGAATCCACTATTCGCGTGGCTCATCAGATCCTGGGCCGGGGAGAGCCATCCCTGAGCAACCATTTGTGGACACTGACAGCCAATGTCATCAATGGATCCATGAGTCCGGAGGAGGCAGCAGCCGACGCACAGGCCAACCTGGATGGCTGGTACAA
>JABDKN010000121.1 GCA_013002205.1 Granulosicoccus sp. | reverse complement strand
GCTGATCATCAAGAGATCCCCGTTGCGCCCATTGGGTTGTCGGCGGCTACATCAGGTAAGATCCGTTGCTTACGCAACTGCGCAAGAATTGGAATAGTGACTCATCCATGTATACCCTGTTGATCATCTTCCTGCTGGTATCCATCGTATTCTCATTTCTGTGCTCCATCTGGGAAGCAGTCCTGTTGAGTATCACCCCGTCTTTCACCCAGGTGCAGATTCAGGAAGGCAACGATCTGGGAAAGGCGCTGCAGGAATTCAAGCAGAATGTCGATCGGCCCCTGGCAGCCATCCTGACGCTGAACACCATTGCCCACACGGTTGGTGCTATCGGCGTGGGGTCGCAGGCCACCAGTATCTGGGGTGCCTCCATCATGGCCACCGCCGTGGTACCTGTCCTGATGACCCTGGCCATTCTGCTGCTGTCCGAAATCATTCCGAAAACCATTGGTGCCAACTATTGGCGTGAACTGGCGGGATTCACTGTGCGCAGCCTGAAAATCGTTATGTGGATCCTGGCGCCACTGGTCTTCATCAGTCAGATCATCACCAAGGCACTGAAAAAGGACAAGGACGCATCTGTGTTTAGTCGAGCGGATTTTGGTGCGATGGCAGAGCTCGGATCACAACAGGGCGTCTTCGACGAGGGGGAGTCGAACATCCTGCGCAATCTGCTTCGGTTCAATACCATATTCGCGAAGAACGTGATGACACCTCGCACGGTGATGATCGCCGCAGACCAGCACATGAGCATTCGGGATTTTCACGATGAGCACCCGCACCTGAGATTCTCCCGCATACCAATTTACGAGCAGAGCTCGGACCATATAACCGGGTATGTATTGAAGGCTCAGGTTCTCAAGTCGCTGGTGGATGGCAAGGGTGATGAACCCCTGTCCAGTATTCGTCGGGAAATTCTGGCTGTGAAAGAATCGTTTCCCATACCGGATCTGTTCAGTCACTTCACAGCCAAGCGCGAGCACATTGCAGTCGTGGTGGATGATTTCGGCGGAACTGCGGGACTGGTCACCATGGAGGATGTCATCGAGACACTGCTGGGGCTGGAAATCGTGGATGAGACCGACAATTCTGCCGATATGCAGGAGATGGCTCGCAAGCAGTGGGAGCAGCGGGCCCGCAGCATCGGTCTGCTTGAATCGGAACAGGAATTGGCGGGCGATTCAGCTGTGGGAGACTCGCCAGGCGATTCTAGCCCGCCCGGACCTTCTGTACTGCCGTAACCACGACCAGTGCGGCAATACCGGCTACCACTCCAACTGTGGTGTTGAGCAGGGTAGCCGTCAGTTGCTCGGCTAAACTGCCGATGCCCTTGATATCCGCAAAAGCCGGCAGGGCTGACACGCCGGTTGCTGCAGATTCGATGTGCTCGGCCAGCCAGTGAACGCCGTGTGTGAGGATGCCTCCTCCGACGATGAACATGGCTGCGGTACCGACTATCGACAGGAACTTCATCAACAGTGGCGCAAACCACAGAATCGCCTGGCCCAGCGACCGACTCAACTCACTGGGCTCGCTGCCGTCGGCAGGCGCCGTGAGATGCAGTCCGGCATCATCGAGCTTGACGATTCCGGCCACCAGGCCATAGACCCCCACCGTCATGATCGTCGAGATAGCAATCAAGGTGAAGACTGAGACGCTGAAACTGGCGGCGCCAAGCGTACCGAGTGCTATGACGATGATCTCGGCCGAGAGCACAAAGTCGGTACGGATGGCTCCCTTGATCTTGTTTTTCTCCACCTCGACCATGTTCAGCTTTTCATTGGCCACAGCTTCCCGCAATTGCTTGCGTTCCGCATCAGCTTCCGCAGGGTGCAGAAACTTGTGCGACAGCTTTTCCACACCCTCGAAACACAAATAGAGGCCACCCAGCATCAACAGTGGAGTGATCAGCCAGGGAGCCAGTTCGCTGATGGCCAGCGCGACTGGGACCAGAATCAACTTATTCAGGGCCGATCCTTTGGCCACTGCCCAGACGACCGGCAGTTCCCTGTCGGCCTTGACCCCGGTTACCTGCTGCGCATTCAGGGCCAGATCATCACCAAGCACACCAGCCGTCTTTTTCGTGGCTAATTTGGTCATGACTGCAACATCGTCGAGGATGGATGCAACGTCATCGAGTAGAGTCAACAGGCTGGTGGCCATGAAGCGGGTCTCTTAAAGCGGGGAAAATTTGACTGGCTGAAGAACTACGACCGGTCGAGGCAGTCCAACCTGCCTCAACCCGAACGGGAGATTATAATCGTGACAAGATTTCTGTCAGGGATGTTGTACGGATTTCTGCTGCTGGCGTCATACGGCACTGCGCAGGCCGAAGTACGGGAGATCGATAACCAGGCCTTGCTGGAAATGCAGTTCGGGAGCGCCAAGATCATCGATGTACGCAGATTGGATGAGTGGAAGAGCACGGGCATGCTGCAAGGCAGTCATGGCATCACTTTTTTCGACGAACGGGGCAACTATGACGTTAACGGCTGGCTGGCGGCGCTAGCGGAGCTGACCGGGCCTGATGAGCCCATCGTGCTGATCTGTGCTCGAGGCATCAGATCCTCGAAAATCGCTCAACTGCTGGACACGCATTATGGATTCTCCGCTGTACACAATGTTACGGACGGAATTCATGCGTGGCTGCGCAGCGGCCATCCCGTCGTGCCGTATACGCCATGATCGAGCAATTCCGGCCGCTGTAACGAAAAACGCCTGCCGAGGAGGGGCAGGCGTTCTGTCGTGCCGATTGTTGTTGAATCAGGCCCTGGGTACGTAGGCGCTACACCAGGCTGAAGCCATGACAGAGACACCCGGGAACAATGGACACGGACCTGCGTCCGCCCCTTCTGCGCCTGAATAAAGTGTGCAGTTGGCACAGTTCTGATCAGGTATTTCCGTCTCAGACACATACTGCAGAGCCTTAGCCTGTGCGGATTCCGGGTCCACGACCGGCATGTCCTGCGCGCGACTGGGCAGACTGGCTACCAGTGCACTGACTGGAACCACGGCAGCACCCACACCCATCAGGGATACGAATTTACGGCGTTTGATATCGGTCATCGGATTATTACCTTCCTAGGGGAAAAGACATGTCCTACTGTCGTCATATTATACGACAAGCTTTAAATCCGGATGTTCGGCTCGCAGGGCGGATGTACGTAAAATTGATGTAAATCAAGCCATCGATCTAACTGATAAGCATTCTCGTTAACAATCATGCGGGTGAAGGCAGACCTGCCGTCGCTCTCACCAGTTGATCGTACTGGCGCTGGAAGTGGGCGATGAGGCGGATATGGCGATCGATCACCTCTGCGCTGCAGTTGGCTCTGACGGCCGGCAGGGCCTTTATGAGTTCTCGCAGATTGCGTGTGACGTTGTGCAATTTGTAGTTCATGCATTCACTCCAGTATATTCCGGACCCGACTCCCGATTACGTACCGGTAAACTTTTTTCTGTCGGTCTTTATCAGGTTATAGGACTTTTCTCACCGTTTACAACGTGAGAGCATGAACCCGGAATCGGCTGTGTGACAGCCATATACAGTTACACGGCGTTAATGATGGAGTTATGCGAACTACCGCTGCTCATCAGCGGAACATGGTACGTGCGGCCATGCCCAGCACATCGTCCCAGACGGACCCGTCGCGATCACCATCCAGCAGCGATGTCAACAGCCCGCCCTGGCCGGATCGGCTGCTTGCCGCACCACCCTGGACACCACCGATAACCTTCTTGCTTAGCGCTCCCATGACCAGTGAGGCAACCACGGGCAGCATTTTCTTCAGCACCGTGCTGCTCAGTCCGGATTTTTTTGAGACGCGATTCGCCACCTCTCGACTGACTTCCTTGTTGCCGAATATATGGCCCAGGATGTCATTGCCGTCCCTGGTGGTTTCCGCAGAACCCAGCGTGTCCGGCTTTTCCATGTAGCGCTCGTGTTTGCCGGTACGCAACGCGTCCAGCAGATCATCCATACCGGGTTCCGACCGGGTGTTTTTCTGTAATCCGCGTGACAGTGCCGGGATCAGCTCTTCGACCGCCGCCCGCGCCTCGTTTTCAGAAAGATTGAAGTTTTTCTGTACTTCGCTCAGTGCCGCCCGGTTTTCGTCGGCCAGGAGGATATCGAGAATGTTGTTCATGATTCAGACTCTATGTGCGAGATTCAAGCGTAACACTGACCATATTCGCAAGTCTGAAATCCCCGGCGAGCAGGAAGAAACCGATCAGTGGTAGTCATCCTCATCCATCGGATCAACCAGTTGATCATCCAGTATGAATGCTTCCCAGTCTTCGAGAATTTCGCGAAAATGCTTCAGCGCGACAGAATAGGTCGGGTTGTTCGCCGGTATTTCGCTTTTCGACTCCGGATTCTCACTGGCATCGCCGGCCTCCGGCGCGAGGGTGATGGTGACACCGGCAGAAGTCATGACAACCTGATGCGCATTCCCGATGAATTCCCGCTGGTCATCAGAACCATCCTCGATTGCCGTGATATCGTCCATCAGGTCGCCGCAGATATGATCACTTCCCTGGACATCGACCTCCAGAAAAGTCATCAGTGTTTTCTCGGCAGCAGGGCCGCGAGCCCGGGGACTACCATCCTTGTCAAAGAAGAACTTGTGATTTCGGGCCATCTTCCTATGTAGCTGTTAGACGTGTACGTGTCTGGTGCGCGTTGGGTCTATCGTACGCAAAAACCAACAAAATGGCATCAATTAACGTGGCGCATGGTGCTTTAGAACAACGATACCCATGCAAGCGGCCATATTTTGATGAGTGATCCGCTTGCAGATGCATTCGATATGACAGTCGCCACGCTCAACGGTGACATCGTTCCTGCCTCGAGGACTGACAGATCTGCAGTCAATACAGGTGAACTGCTGTCCGGCATTCGGGCAAAAACCGGTCGGGGTAAGGGGTAAACGCTGCAACGGGGCTATACTAGGCACACTATCAGTCAGGCGAGTAATCCCCAATCGTGCGGCTTCTGGTTGTCGAAGACGATCCCGAACTGGTGTCGTATATGCGCAGCGACCTGGTGCGAGCCGGGTTTGCCGTGGATGTCGCGGATAACGGTATCGATGCGGAGCATCTGGGCGATACCGAGCCCTACGATGCCGTAGTACTGGACCTGGGTTTGCCGCAAAAACCCGGAATGGAAGTGTTGCAGGCCTGGCGTGAGGCGGGCAACCGCGTTCCGGTCATCGTGCTGACGGCACGTGATGCGTGGTATGAACGCGTTGACGGGTTCAAGGCAGGTGCTGACGACTACCTGGGTAAGCCCTTTCATATCGAGGAGCTGATCGCGCGTATTCGCGCACTGATCTATCGCCGTCATGGCCGGACATCGCACCGTATAGAGACTCGCTCCCTGACCCTGGATGAGGATGTTCAGCAGGTTTCGGTCAGGGACGACGAGACCTACCAGTTGACCGGTACCGAATTTCGCCTGCTGCGATACATGATGCTCAACAGTGGTCGCATTTTGTCTAAAAGCCACTTGTCAGAGCATGTCTACGATCAGGAATCTGAAAGAGACAGTAATTTGATCGAAGTATACATACGACGGCTGCGCGAAAAGATCGGTAACCAGATGATCCTGACCAAGCGCGGCCAGGGCTATATATTCAACGATCCGTCGGTTTGAACTCCCTTGAGCGACGCCTGCAGGTAGGCCTGGTCGCAAGCCTGTGCATCATCATATTCATCTTCTGGTGGGCAGTTACCCTCAGCAGCCGCTTGCTCACCGAAAGCTTCGTTTTCAGCAAACTGGCCGAAGACGCCCGCAGTGTGGTGTCCGTTCTCGAATTTGCTCCACCGCCCGAGCCCCCGATACGCCTGGGCAGGTTTCGACTCGATCCGGCCTACGACGCACCCGCCTCCGGACACTATTTCGTCGTGCAGACAGCCGATGGGCAACTGTTGTCACGCTCTGCCTGGGAGCAATTCTTTGACGTACCGCACCTTGCACCAGCGCAGAAGCAGTTGCGCTCCGGGCGCGGAATGGCTGGCGAACCCCTGTTATTCTGGAACGGCGGTTTTTCCCGGCACGGACATGAATTTACGGTCATGGTGGCTGAGGATCTCAGCCCCATCCGGGCAAAACTGCTGGTGTTCCAGTGGTTTTCCGCAATCGTCGCTCTGGTGTTGCTGGTGGCTTTGCTCAGTGTGCAGCGCCTGATCGTCAAACGTTCCGTGGACAAGCTGGATGCCATTCGCCACGACATGCGGCGACTGGAGCACGGTCAGGCGGTGGCCCTGTCCGAAGACGTACCGGCTGAAGTATTACCTCTGGTGCGGGAATTCAATCGCCTGTTGCGTCGCTATGATCAGCGCTTGAGGCAATCACGCAATGCGGTGGGAAATCTGGCGCACTCACTGAAGGGGCCGCTGAATCTGCTGCTGCGATCCACACGCTCCCCTGGCATCGGTACCCAGGAGCAGGCTGCGATCGGTCAGAATGCCGAAGCTATCCGCCAGTTGCTGGAAAGCGAATTGAAGCGTGCGCGCCTGGCCGGACGTGGCACGGTCGGCCAGCGATTTGCGGTGGACGCAGAGTTGCCGGCGCTGATCGGACTGCTCGAGCAGGTCTATTCAGACAAACAGGTGCGTGTGAGTTACAGCATCGGCCCGGGAGTGGAGCTGGTGCATGATCGCCAGGACATGCTGGAACTGATCGGCAATCTCCTCGACAATGCGGTGAAATGGTGTCGTTCTGTCGTCATCATCAATCTGCGCAACGCCAGTGGCATTCTCATCGAAGTCGAGGATGATGGGCCGGGTTGTTCGGAGGATGAGCTTAGCAAGCTGACCGGACGAGGTATCAGGATCGACGAATCCGTAGCCGGGCATGGACTCGGCCTGTCGATTGTCAAGGATATAGTGGATACCTACGAAGGGCGGCTGGAGCTGTCATCGTCAGCGCGCCTGGGCGGCTTGCGGGCCAGTGTCCATCTTCCGGCACGCAGTCGCAGCGATGGCGCCTGAAGTTCTACGGACTATGCGCACCTAATCCCTGGCCAGTGACAGTTCTATGACCGGTTTCTTCGCATTTCGGCGGAACAAGGTGGCGGTATGCCCGATCTGCTGCACACTGATGGCGTCGACAGCGTCGCACAGCGCATTCAACTGATTCTGTCGCGCTGTTTTTGCCGATTCACTCAGTTTGATCTTGACCAGTTCGTGGTGGTCCAGTGCACCGTCAAGTTCCTGGATCACAGCCTCCGTCAAGCCATTCTGACCCAGTCGAACGACAGGTTTGAGAGCATGCGCCAGCGAGCGAAGGTATTTGATAGTGGTCTTGTCGAGTACAGGTAATTTATTCATTAATAATGCCGCCCGGGTGGCGATTGATGGTAAACGCTCTACAATCTGACGGCACAGAGCGCCATCTGGTGGTCATCTTATAGGGTTGAACGTGTCGTGGGTCGAGCAGGGAGCAAAAGCAGCCATCGCTGGTTACAGGAACATGCCAGCGATCAGTACGTGAAACAGGCGGCACTCGATGGATACCGCTCCCGGGCGGTCTACAAGCTCATCGAGCTGGACGGGAAAGATCGTCTGATCGCGCCCGGTAGCGTCATTCTGGAGCTGGGGGCCGCACCGGGCGGGTGGACACAGTACCTGTCGCGTCAGGCGGGATCAGCAGGTCGTATCGTTGCCACCGACATCCTGGCGATGGATTCATTACCGGATATATGCTTCGTGCAGGGTGATTTTACCGAACAGGCCACCGCTGATGCCATTGCGCTGGCGATGGGAAATCGCGAGGCAGACCTTGTTTTGTCGGACATGGCGCCCAACTTAAGTGGCATAGGCGTGTCAGATCAGGCCCGTGCCATGGGGCTTGTGGAGCTGGCGCTGGAAGCTGCGATGCAATTCCTGAACCCTCAGGGCGCTTTCGTTGTCAAGGTATTACAGGGCGAAGGTTTCGATTCGTACATGCAGCAGGTCAGAAAGGCATTCCGTCTCGTAAAAGTACGTAAGCCGGCTGCCTCCAGGGCGCGCAGCCGCGAAGTATATGTAGTGGCAAGGAACTTGATATGATGTCGGAACGACCGGCATCGACGGTTAACGGAACAGTCGGCAACTGCCGATTTGCGAGGTATGTCATTGAGCGATCTACTTAAAAACGTCCTGTTATGGGTTGTGATTGCGGTCATTCTAATGACCGTCTTTCAGAATCTTGGCGGGCAGCGACAGGCCTCGGATACCATCGCGTATTCGGACTTCATGCAAAGCGTCACCAGTGGGCAGGTTGACCAGGTCCGGTTCGACGGTGTGGAAATCACCGGCAAACGCGACGGTGGGCAGCCTTTCACCACCTACAGCCCGGAAACGGACAACAGCGCACTGATCGGTGAGCTTAATCGCGCCGGCATACAGTTCGAGCGCGTACCTCCCGAAAATCCGAGCATGCTGCTCAGTATTCTTATCAGCTGGTTCCCGTTCATCCTGTTGATTGGTCTGTGGATCTTCTTTATGCGCCAGATGCAGGGTGGTGGTGGCGGTCGCGGTGCCATGTCATTCGGCAAGAGCAAGGCCAGGCTGCTCAATGAAGACCAGGTGAAAGTGACGTTCGCCGACGTGGCAGGGGTCGAGGAGGCCAAGTCCGAGGTGTCGGAACTGGTGGAATTTCTGCGTGATCCGGGAAAATTCCAGAAGCTGGGTGGCAAGATTCCGCGCGGTGTACTGATGGTCGGTTCCCCGGGAACGGGTAAGACCCTGCTGGCCAAAGCGATAGCCGGCGAGGCAAAGGTACCGTTTTTCACCATCTCCGGCTCCGATTTCGTGGAGATGTTCGTTGGTGTGGGTGCCAGTCGTGTGCGCGACATGTTCGAGCAGGCCAAGAAACATTCACCGTGCATCATCTTCATCGATGAAATCGACGCCGTCGGTCGACACCGCGGTGCCGGCCTGGGTGGTGGCCACGATGAGCGTGAGCAGACCCTGAACCAATTGCTGGTCGAGATGGACGGATTCGAGGGTAACGAGGGGGTCATCGTCATTGCGGCGACCAACCGGCCGGATGTTCTGGATCCCGCGTTACTGCGCCCCGGTCGATTCGATCGTCAGGTAGTGGTGCCGTTGCCTGATGTTCGTGGCCGGGAGCAGATTCTGCGAGTCCACATGGCGAAGGTGCCATTGGCCGACGACGTGCGGCCGGAACTGATCGCACGTGGTACCCCAGGTTTTTCAGGGGCCGATCTGGCCAATCTGGTCAATGAAGCTGCGCTGTTTGCCGCCCGGGCCAACGAGCGTCAGGTGGACATGGGCGACTTCGAGCGTGCCAAGGATAAGATCATGATGGGCGCCGAGCGAAAGTCCATGGTGATGAGCGATCAGGAGAAGAAACTGACCGCCTATCACGAAGCCGGGCATGCCATCGTCGGTCGCCTGGTACCTGAGCACGATCCGGTCTACAAGGTGAGCATCATTCCGCGCGGACGAGCGCTGGGTATCACCATGTTCCTGCCCGAGGAGGATCGGTACAGTCACAGCAAGCGCAAGCTGCAAAGCCAGATCGCCACCTTGTACGGCGGGCGAATCGCTGAGGAACTGATTTTCGGCGAGGAAATGGTGACCACCGGCGCATCCAACGACATAGAGAGGGCCACGGAAATAGCCCGTAACATGGTTACACGCTGGGGATTATCGGACAAGCTGGGGCCCCTGGCCTACAGCGAGGAAGAAGGCGAGGTATTTCTTGGTCGCTCCTCCACCAAGCAGAATCCGATGTCCGGTGACACGGTTAAATCGATCGACCAGGAAATTCGCAAGCTGATCGATGACAACTACCAGGCTGCGGAGACCATACTCAAGGACAATATGGATATTCTGCATGCCATGGCCGAGGCACTGCTCAAGTACGAGACCATCGATCTGGGCCAGATCGATCGGCTCATGGACCGTCGCGAACCTGGGCCACCGGCTGATTGGGGTGGTGATGATTCCAGCGGACTGTCCGGTAAAACACCTGGTTCGGATACTGAACAGAAGAAGGAAGACAAAGCTGATAAATCCGCAGACACCGGGAACGGTGAAGCGGATGACGACGACGCAGAGCCGGCAGATCCATCGCCGAGTCTGCACTGAATCTGTCGCGATACGGGAAGGCCTGCTGAGCCAGGCAGGCCTTATATCTTAAGGGTCAGACATCCATCGTGCACACTGCTCTTCGGTGCGGCAAGCGTTTGCTGAGCCTGGACAGGCCCAGGATCATGGGCATTCTCAATGTGACGCCGGACTCGTTCTCCGATGGTGGCCAGTTCGTGAAACTGGACAGGGCACTGGAGCAGGTCGAGTCCATGCTCGTGGCGGGAGCCGACATCGTCGACATCGGCGGTGAGTCGACAAGGCCGGGTGCCCGGGCGGTCGACGTGCAGGCTGAGCTGGATCGCCTGTTGCCGGTGATAGAGGCCATAAACGAGCGTTTCGACACGATCATCTCGCTGGATACCAGCAAGGCCGCGGTCATGCGTGCAGGTGTGGCAGCGGGCGTTGGCATGATCAATGACGTCCGGGCATTGCGTGAGCCGGATGCCTTGCGTGTCGCCGTGGAAAGCGGGCTGCCCGTCTGCCTGATGCATATGCAGGGTGAACCCCGGAGCATGCAGCACTCTCCGGAGTACGAAGACGTGGTCCTGGAGGTGGGCGATTTTCTGCGCCAGCGCCGCCAGGCCTGCATCGACGCAGGGATGCAGGCATCGCAGATCGTGCTCGATCCGGGTTTCGGTTTCGGCAAGACGCTGACCCACAATCTTCTGCTGATCAGGCACCTGGCGCAACTGTCTGGCGACTCACCCGTGCTTGCCGGGTTGTCCAGGAAGCGCATGTTTGCGCAAATTCTGGGCAGTGAGAGGGTCAGCAGGATAACGGCATCTGTCAGCGCGGCGCTGTTATGCGTGCAGAATGGCGCCTCCATCGTGCGTGTGCATGATGTGGCACCGACTATGCAGGCTCTGGCCGTATATCGTGCAGTTCAATCGGTGTAGGCGATTTGGAAAACAGGATCTGGTGTGATGAGTAGAGAATTCTTTGGCACGGACGGCATACGCGGGCGTGTCGGTCAGTATCCGATGACGGCAGAAGTGGTGCTGAAGCTGGGCTGGGCTGCGGGCAAGGTACTGGCGTCCAAGGGCAACCGCGAGGTACTGATCGGCAAGGATACCCGTATCTCGGGTTACCTGTTCGAGTCGGCACTGGAAGCCGGGCTTGCCTCTGCAGGCATCAACAGCCGGTTGCTCGGACCCATGCCGACACCTGCAGTGGCCTACCTCACCAGCACATTTCGCGCAGCAGCAGGTATCGTCATCAGTGCCTCGCACAATCCATTCTATGACAACGGCCTGAAGTTCTTCTCTACGGCAGGAACCAAGCTGCCCGATGATGTGGAGCTGGAGATCGAGGCGATGATGAAGCAGGAAATGACCACGGTGGATTCCAAGGATCTTGGTCGTGCCCGGCGTGTGGACGATGCGGCAGGCCGCTACATCGAGTTCTGCAAGAGTACCTTTCCGACGGCACTGCGGCTGAATGGCATGAAGATAGTCGTCGACGCGGCCAACGGTGCGGCGTATCACATAGCACGCGAGGTTTTCGATGAACTGGGTGCTGATGTGGTGTCGGTGGGCGATGCGCCCAATGGCATGAACATCAATCTGGATTGCGGTGCCACGGCACCGGACAATCTGCGTGCCCATGTCCTGCTGGAACGGGCAGATGTCGGCATCGCGCTGGACGGGGACGGTGATCGCCTGATCATGGTCGATCACCGCGGCGAAATCGTGGACGGGGATGAAATCCTGTATGTTCTGGCGCGTGCGCGACAGGCCGAGGGTTCGCTGAAGGGTGGGGTGGTCGGCACACTGATGACCAACCTGGCGCTTGAACATGCCTTTGGCGACATGAATATTCCGTTCGCCCGTGCTGGCGTGGGCGATCGCTATGTCATGGAATTGCTGCAGGCGCGAGGCTGGGATCTGGGTGGGGAGAATTCGGGTCACATCATCTGCCTGGACCGGGTCACCACTGGAGATGCGATCGTTGCGGCGCTTGCCGTGCTTGCGGTCATGCGCAACTCGGGCGAGACCCTGTCACGCCTGCGAGCGGACATGCAGTTGTATCCTCAGGTACTGCTCAATGTGCCGGTTTCGCAGAAGGTCAACCTGGATGAGAACGAGCAGATTCAGTTGGCAGTGAAGCAGGCGGAGTCTGATCTGGCGGGTAATGGCAGGGTATTGCTTCGTCCTTCGGGCACCGAGCCACTGGTACGCGTGATGGTGGAAGGCAAGGTTGCCAACGATGTACAGATGATCTGTGAGCGAGTTGCAATGGCAGTGGGTGACGCACTGGACTAAACAGCGTCATGCGAGTATGCTTCGGCGGTTAACATCTCAGGGTAGCTCCTCTTGGCCAATCGCCAATCACTCATAGCAGGAAACTGGAAACTGAACGGCACCCGTTCGTCGGTGGTGAAGCTTGCGTCAGAGATATCGGTGGGCGCCGGTAGTCTGGGCGTGGAGATTCTCGTGTGCCCGGTGTCGGTGCACCTGGCTGACGCACTGACCGTGGTGGGCAATTCGCCCGTGCACCTGGGTGCGCAGAATTGTTCTGATGCCGTCACTGGTGCGCTCACGGGCGAAGTCTCCGCAGACATGCTCGTCGAGTTCGGTTGTGAGTATGTGATTGCCGGGCATTCGGAACGTCGTGCGCTGTTTCATGAATCCAGTGAACAGGTAGCGGCCAAGTGCCTGGCGGTGCAGAAAGCCGGTATGACGCCCATCCTGTGTGTCGGCGAGACGCTTGAGCAACGCGAAACCGGTCAGGTGGAAACGGTAATCGCCAGCCAGCTGGATGCTTTGCTGGATGTGGGGGGAATCGATGCCTTTCGTCAACTGGTGATCGCCTACGAGCCCGTCTGGGCTATCGGGACGGGCAAGACTGCCTCTCCGGAACAGGCGCAGGCGGTTCATGAAATGATACGCGAGCGAATTGCCACACAGGATGCCGAGGTGGGTGATGCGCTCCGAATTCTCTATGGTGGCAGCGTCAAGCCGGATAATGCTGCCCTGCTGTTCTCCCAGCCCGATATCGATGGCGGCCTGATTGGCGGCGCAGCGCTGGACGCCGAATCGTTTCTGGCTATCTGCGAGGCGGCAGCCACCACATCCGATTCTGCCCCGATAGGCTCACCTGCCCGTTAAGGGTGGTATTCAAACTGGTCTTCATTCAATTATGCAATCCCTGGCGTTAGTAATTCACGTGGTTCTGGCCATTGGTGTCATCGGACTGGTCCTCATCCAGCATGGCAAGGGTGCAGATGCCGGCGCTGCATTTGGCAGCGGCGCATCGGCAACCGTCTTCGGGGCCAAGGGCTCTGCTTCTTTCCTGACGCGGGCGACCACTGCGCTGGCTGCGCTGTTTTTCCTGACCAGTATCTTTCTGTTCTACCTTGCCGCCAATCGGGAGGGTTCGGTCAGATCAGTGACTGATGTGCCAGGCATGATCGAGGAAGCGCCGGCGGTCTCAACTGATCTGCCAGGTGGCGTGACCGATGAAAGCGGTGAAACCGCCATTGTCGCACCGCCGGCTGCCGGGGCAGATTCTCAAGGCGATTCCGACCTGCCTGCACCTGCGCAATAGCACCACATCCGTGGTGTTTTGAGCTATGATCCCCGGCTGGCCGACACGGCCTTTCCCTTTGCCGACATGGTGGAATTGGTAGACACGCTATCTTGAGGGGGTAGTGGCGCAAGCTGTCCCGGTTCGAGTCCGGGTGTCGGCACCATCGGGAACTTCGGGAGCGTCATGCTTCCGGCCAGCCAGGCCGTACTAAAAAAATATCTGACCCTATTTGCGTGTCAATGTGGCTGCATATCTGCGATAATCAGGGCGTTATCAACCTGACGCAGGTAATTGTCACGGTCCTGCAACGGCAGTGTTCGTTGTCGTACCAAATCCATTGATCCAGATAGCTGCCAGTCGGTGGCTGCGTGCGGAGCCACACGGTGCTAGCCAATTATTTTCCGGTATTGCTATTCATCCTGATAGGTCTTGGCCTGGGTATCGTTCTGCTGACCGCGGGCCGCCTTGTGGGCCCTTCCAACCCCGGAAAGGACAAGAACTCCCCTTACGAATGCGGATTCGAAGCATTCGAGGACGCGCGCATGAAGTTTGACGTCCGCTATTACCTGGTGGCCATCCTCTTCATCATCTTTGATCTTGAAATCGCCTTCCTGATTCCGTGGGCCGTGACGCTGGACGCAATCTCCGGTGCAGCTTTCGGGGCCATGGCTATTTTCCTGTTCATCCTGGTCATCGGTTTTATCTACGAGTGGAAGAAGGGCGCGCTCGAGTGGGAATAGCATCATGGGCATAGAAGGAGTTCTCGAGGAAGGGTTCGTCACCACTTCCGCGGACAAGCTGATCAACTGGGCTCGAACCGGGTCCATGTGGCCAATGACGTTCGGTCTTGCCTGCTGTGCGGTGGAAATGATGCACGCCGGTGCCGCACGCTACGATCTGGACCGCTTTGGCATCATTTTCCGCCCCAGTCCCCGGCAATCTGACGTGATGATCGTGGCAGGTACGCTGGTGAACAAGATGGCACCGGCGCTGCGCAAGGTGTATGACCAGATGCCGGATCCCAAATGGGTGATCTCCATGGGCAGTTGTGCCAATGGTGGTGGCTACTATCACTACTCGTATGCCGTCGTGCGTGGCTGCGATCGCATCGTTCCCGTGGACGTCTATGTTCCCGGTTGTCCACCGACGGCCGAGGCACTCCTGTATGGAATACTGCAGTTGCAGAACAAGATCCGTACGACCAATACCATCGCGCGCTGATCGACATGGCCACTCGTGCACAGACTATGTTACAGGCGCTGCAAGGTGCTTTCCCCGACAACGACAGCATTGCACCGTCGCTGGATCTCATCCAGATGGAGGTGGCACCCGAGCAGCTGATTGAGGTCGCAAAAGAACTGCATGACAACCCGGCACTCTCGTTCCGGCAACTCAGTGACCTGTGCGGCGTCGATTATGCCACCTACGGGTGCGATGAATGGGCCACCGATACCGAAAGCATGGCCAGTTACAGTCGTGCGGTCAATACGGCGTCGACAGGCAGCCTGACCTTCAGCGACGGTCTGGAATTGCCGGTTCTGGACCGACCGCGATTCGTCGTGGTGTATCACCTTCTGTCACTCGATCACAATATGCGGGTCAGGGTACGCTGTGCGGCTGGCGACGATGCCATGCCCGTCGTACCCTCGGTTATCCCGGTCTGGAACAATGCGGACTGGTACGAACGCGAAGCGTTCGATCTGTATGGAATCCTGTTCGACGGTCACCCGGATCTGCGACGGATACTGACCGACTACGGCTTTATCGGGCATCCTTTCCGCAAGGACTTCCCGCTGATCGGCAACGTCGAGATGCGCTATGACTCGGTCAAGGAGCGAGTTGTCTACCAACCAGTGAGCATCGAGCCTCGTGTACTGGTGCCACGTGTCATCCGTGACGACTCGCGCTACCTCGTGGATGCCGCTCCAGGCGATTCCGCGAGCGACTCCGCGAGCGAGTCCGCAAGCGATCCGAAAAAATAGAGACCATGCCTGAAATACGCAACTACACGCTGAATTTCGGTCCGCAGCATCCCGCTGCCCACGGAGTCCTGCGGCTGGTACTGGAGATGGACGGCGAAGTCGTCGAGCGCGCTGATCCGCACATCGGCCTGCTGCATCGTGGCACGGAAAAACTTGCTGAATCCAAGCCCTACAATCAGACGATCGGGTATATGGACCGGCTGGACTATGTCTCCATGATGTGTAACGAGCATGGGTATGTCATGGCCATCGAGAAATTACTCGGGGTCGAGGTGCCACTCAGGGCACAGTATATCCGGGTCATGTTCGATGAAATCACGCGCATTCTGAATCACCTGATGTGGCTCGGTGCACATGGTCTCGATATCGGAGCCATGACGGTTTTCCTGTACTGCTTCCGGGAGCGGGAAGACCTGATGGACTGCTATGAAGCGGTCTCTGGTGCTCGGCTGCATGCCACCTACTACCGACCCGGCGGAGTTGCGCGGGATCTTCCGGCGCAGATGCCTCAATACGAGTCATCACGCTTTACCAGCAAATCCGCAGCCGCCAGGCTGAACGAGAGGCGGCAGGGCAGCATGCTGGATTTCATTGATGATTTCGTCCAGCGTTTTCCCGGTTATGTGGATGAGTACGAGACCCTGCTCACAGACAATCGCATCTGGAAGCAGCGTACCGTCGGAATCGGCGTGGTTACACCTGAGCGGGCTCTGCAGCTGGGCTTCACCGGACCCATGCTGCGCGGATCGGGTATCGAATGGGATCTTCGCAAGAAGCAGCCTTACGAGGTCTACGACCAGCTGGATTTTGACATTCCCGTGGGTACCAATGGCGACAGTTATGATCGATACCTGGTACGCATAGAGGAGATGCGGCAGAGCAACCGGATCATTCAGCAGTGTGTGGAATGGCTGCGCAGCAACCAGGGTCCGGTGCTCACCGAAGATCACAAGATCGCACCACCACGGCGGGATGAAATGAAAGGTGACATGGAATCGCTGATCCATCATTTCAAGCTGTTTACCGAAGGTTTCTGTCTGCCGGAGGGTGAGGCCTACGCAGCGGTGGAACACCCGAAGGGTGAGTTCGGCTGTTACCTGGTTTCCGACGGTGCCAACAAGCCGTACCGACTGAAGGTGCGGGCGGCAGGTTTTCCGCATCTCGCCGCCCTCGACGAGATGGCACGCGGGCACATGCTCTCGGATGTCGTCGCCTTGATCGGAACACAGGATATCGTGTTCGGTGAGATCGATCGCTAGCGTGTTTGCGGGAGAAATTGCATGAATTCTGTTCCAGCTGACGTCCGCCTGCCAAGACCCGAGACGGTGTTGAGCGCGCACTCGATAGAGGAGATCGAGGAATGGATGTCGCGTTTTCCCGATGACCAGAAGCAAAGCGCCGTGCTGGCAGCACTGAGCATTGCGCAGCACCAGAACCAGGGCTGGTTATCCACAGAGCTGATGGACGCCGTGGCGGCCAAGCTGCAGATGCCACCGATAGCGGTTTACGAGGTAGCCAGTTTCTATTCGATGTTCGAGACCCGTCCGGTTGGCCGGCATTGCGTGGCCATCTGTACCAACATCAGCTGCATGCTGATGGGTTCTGACACTATCGTTGAGCACGTGCAGAACAAGTACGGCATCAGGCTGGGAGAGTCCACCGACGATGGGCGGATATACCTGAAGGTGGAAGAGGAGTGTCTCGCGGCTTGCTGCGGCGGGCCGATGATGCAGGTCGATCACGTATACCATACCCGGCTCACCCCTGCGAAGGTGGATGAAATCCTGGACTCACTTGACTGACGCACTCGACGACTAGGAGACTGGAATACTCAATGAGCGATGTACAGACACCTGCCTCTCTGGCACCGATGAACCAGGTCTGCTACACGACCCTGCAGTTCGACGAACCATGGACCTATGACAACTACCTCAAGGTGGGTGGATATCAGGCATGGCAGAAGGTCCTGGATGAGAAACTCTCCCCGGACGATGTAGTGCAGATCGTCAAGGATTCAGGGTTGCGTGGTCGAGGAGGTGCGGGATTCCCGACTGGCCTGAAATGGAGCTTCATGCCCAAGAATGGTGGGCAGAACTATTTCGTCATCAATTCAGACGAGTCTGAACCTGGTACCTGCAAGGATCGCGACCTGATCCGCTTCAATCCACATGCCCTGGTCGAGGGGATGCTGATTGGCAGTTACGCCATCCGAGCCACGGCCTGCTACAACTACATGCGTGGCGAATTCATGGATGAGGTCTATCGCAATTTCATGCAGGCGCTGAAGGCCGCCTATGACAATGGCTGGGCGGGCCGCGATATCCGGGGAAGTGGAATCGATATCGAGATCATGGGTACGCTCGGTGCCGGTGCCTATATCTGCGGTGAAGAAACCGCTCTGCTCGAGTCCCTGGAAGGCAAGAAGGGTCAGCCACGATTCAAACCGCCGTTTCCTGCTGGTTTCGGCTTGTATGGCCGACCCACCACCATCAATAACACCGAATCGGTTGCCAGCGTTCCTGCGATCATTCGCAATGGCGCCGAGTGGTTCAAGAACATGGGCATCGAGACCGCTGGTGGGCAGAAGTGCTTTTCGGTATCCGGGCACGTGGCCGCACCCGGTAACTTCGAAATCAACCTCGGTACGCCATTCGCCACGCTGCTGGAGTTGTGTGGCGGTATGAAGGACGGTATCCCGTTGAAGGCCGTCATTCCCGGCGGTTCATCGGTGCCGGTGGTGCCAGGTGAGGTCATGATGACGACCAATATGGACTACGATTCCATTGCCAAGAATGCCGGTTCCATGCTCGGCTCCGGTGCGGTCATCGTCATGAACGAAACCACCGACATGGTGCAGGCCTTGCGCCGCATTTCACGATTCTATTATTCCGAGAGCTGCGGCCAGTGCACGCCGTGCCGGGAAGGCACCGGCTGGTTGTATCGAATGCTCACGCGCATCGTCGAGGGTAATGGCCGTCCGGAAGACATCGCGAAGCTTGAGGATGTCGCGGCAAAGATTGCCGGCCGAACCATCTGCGCGCTGGGTGATGCGGCGGCGATGCCTGTGCAGAGTTTCGTGAAGCACTACCGTCATGAGTTCGAGTACTACATCCAGAACGGGCGCAGCATGGTGTCCGACCAACTGGGAGCGGTTGCCTGACCTGCGCCAGGTCAGTGCCGAGCCCGTGTCTTTTCCGATGAAACAGCTTACATGAGTGACGACACCATCCAGATAACCGTCGACGGCACACCGCTGACGGCGAAGCGTGGACAGATGCTGATCGAGGTCACTGATGCAGCCGGTATCGATGTGCCCCGTTTCTGTTACCACAAGAAATTGTCGGTAGCTGCCAACTGCCGCATGTGCCTGGTCGAGGTGGAGAAAGCACCCAAGCCGTTGCCAGCCTGCGCCACGCCGGTGATGCCGGACATGGTGGTGCGAACTGCCTCGAAGCTTGCGCGTGAAGCGCAGAAGGGCACCATGGAATTCCTGCTGATCAATCATCCGCTGGACTGCCCTATCTGCGATCAGGGCGGTGAGTGCGAATTGCAGGATGTCGCCATGGGTTACGGCAGCAGCGCATCGCAATACACAGAAGGCAAGCGCGTCGTCTTCGACAAATACATCGGTCCCCTGATTGCCACGGAGATGACTCGCTGTATTCACTGCACACGTTGTGTGCGTTTCGGTGAAGAGATTGCGGGAATTCGCGAACTGGGTGCCACGGGCCGTGGAGAAAACGTCCGTATCGGCACCTATATCGCCAAGTCGGTGGTGTCGGAAGTCTCCGGTAATGTCATTGATATCTGCCCGGTCGGCGCCCTTACTGCCAGGCCCTCACGCTACACGGCGCGTGCGTGGGAATTATCGCAGCAGCCTGCGGTCTCCCCGCACGATTGCGTAGGTTCCAATGTCTTCGTCCACATGGATGGGTCGACGGTCAATCGCGTCATTCCACGGGAAAACGAATCCATCAATGAAGTCTGGATCGCGGACCGCGACCGCTTCAGCTACCAGGGCCTGAAAAGCAGTGATCGCCTGCAGGTACCGCTGGTCCGCATCGACGGAAAACTGCAGCCTGCCGACTGGTCCACGGCACTGTCAATGGCGGCCGACAAGCTGCAGGACAGGGATCTGGGGGTACTGGTCGCACCCAGTGTCACACTCGAAGAACTCTACCTGTCACAGAAGCTCGGCCGCGCGCTGGGCAGCAATAACATCGATCATCGACTGGGTCAGTCGGATTTTTCTGCGCAGGATTCTGCGCCGCCGATGCCGTGGCTGGGTATGCAGCTCAACGATCTGGAATCCCTGGATGCGGCCCTGCTGATCGGTTCCAACATTCGCAAGGATCAACCCATCGCCGCCTTGCGGTTACGCAAGTCTGCCCTGAAAGGGGGAGCGATCAGCTTCATCAACCCGCGACACTTTCCGCTGCATTTCGAGGCCGCCGAACTGATTGCCAGTCGTCATGACCGCATGGTGTCAGAGTTGTATTGTGTGGCACGGGCCGCAGGTGCAGACCTCTCGGCCATGGGCGATATCCCGGGTACCGAGGGTGACGAGCGGCATCAGCGGGTAGCGCAATCGCTGAAGGCCGGTGAGCGCGCCGCGGTGTTACTGGGTAACCTGGCCGTTCAGCATCCCCGCTACGCACAGCTGCATTACCTGGCCAATGCACTGGCGCGCGTCACCGGTGCCACCCTGGGGATGTTACCCGAACGGGGCAACACGGCAGGTGCCTGGCTCGCCGGTGCACTTCCTCACCGTGCTCCAGGTGGTAAGGCAGCCCCTGCGGGTGAAGCGGGTCTGACAGCGGCGCAGATGATCGCATCGCCACTGAAATCCTATCTGCTGGTAGGTGCCGAGCTGGAGTTCGACGCCGCCAATCCGGCCCAGGCCATGGACGCGCTGGCTGCGGCGGGAAGTGTGGTTGCCATCAGCTCCTACCTGTGTGACAGCCTTTCCCGGCATGCAGACGTGATACTGCCGGCGGCCACCTTTACGGAAACCTTCGGTACCTATGTCAATGCAACCGGTCACTGGCAGAGTTCCCGTGGAATGACCAACCCTCCGGGCGATGCGCGTCCGGCCTGGAAGATTTTTCGCGTACTGGCCGAGCAGCTGCAGCTGGAAGGATTTGCCTATGACAGTCCCGAAGCGATTACCCGGGAACTGCAGGCACTCTGTCGTGATGTCCAGCTCGGCAATTTGACTGAATTCTCCACGGCACCTGCCTACAGCGAACCACGGGAGGAGGCGATGCTGAGGGCCGGTGAGACGCCAATTTACGCCACCGACCCTATCGTACGTCGCGCACCAGCATTGCAGAAATCGCTCGATGGGGCGCAGGCGTTTGCCTCCATGGCCGGCGCCGAACTGCACAAACTGTCGCTGGCGGAGGGAGATTCGGTCAGTGTGAAACAGAACGGAGCCGAGGTAAGATTACCGGTCAAGCTGAATGATGACATTCCCGAGGGCTGCGTCTGGATACCGGCCGGGTTGCCGGAGACCGCTTCCCTGGGTGAACTGTTTGGCGTGATCGAGGTGAGTAGAGCCTGATGGATGCATTGATACTCACCATTACGACGCTGCTGAAAATCGTCCTGGTCCTGGTACCCCTGATCCTGTGTGTCGCCTACCTGACGCTTGCCGAGCGCAAGGTCATAGGCTCCATGCAAGTGCGGGTCGGTCCGAACCGTGTGGGTTTCAAGGGGCTCGGTCAACCATTTGCCGACGTTTTCAAATTGTTGTTCAAGGAAGTAATCGTGCCGACCAATGCGTCTCGCTTCCTGTTCCTGACAGCGCCGATTCTGTCGCTGGCGCCGGCACTGGCGGCCTGGGCGGTTATCCCGTTTGCCGATGGCTGGCAACTGGCCGACATCAATGCCGGATTGCTGTACGTGCTGGCCATGACCTCACTCGGCGTCTACGGGGTCATCATCGCCGGCTGGGCGTCGAATTCCAAGTACGCATTTCTGGGTGCCATGCGGTCGGCGGCGCAGATCGTAGCCTACGAGATTGCCATGGGCTTCGCACTGATCGGGGTGCTCATGATGGCTGGCAGTCTGAACCTGGGCGATATCGTCAGGGCGCAGGCTGGTGGCCTGTTTAGCTGGTACCTGTTCCCCCTGTTGCCACTGGCCGTGGTGTATTTCATATCCGGTGTCGCCGAAACCAATCGCGCCCCCTTTGACGTTGCCGAGGGTGAATCCGAGATCGTGGCCGGTTTTCACGTGGACTATTCCGGCTTCGGCTTCGCACTGTTCTTCCTGGCCGAATACGCCAATATGATCATGATCGCCGCCCTGGCCAGCATCATGTTCCTTGGGGGCTGGCTGTCGCCGATCGACGGTGTCGGCGATGGCATTCACTGGTTCCTGCTCAAGACTGCAGCCATGCTCTTCATGTTCCTGTGGTTACGGGCGACCTTCCCACGTTACCGCTATGACCAGATCATGCGGCTGGGATGGAAGGTATTCATCCCGGTGACCATCGTGTGGATCGCCGTCATAGGCTTCGCCATCTACTTTGAAGTGGGTCCCTGGTTCAGCACCGTGCGCTCTGGCGGTATCTAGCGTGGATTTGAAATCATGACAGGACAGATCAACAAGTACCTGAAGAGCTTCACCCTGTGGGAGTTGCTGAAGGGGTTGGGCCTGACCGGCCGGTATTTCGTCTCGGGCAACATCACCATTCAGTATCCGGAGGAGAAGACACCTCAGTCACCGCGATTTCGCGGGCTGCATGCCTTGCGTCGCTACCCCAACGGTGAGGAGCGCTGCATAGCCTGCAAACTGTGCGAGGCCGTCTGTCCGGCACTGGCCATCACCATCGACTCGGAGCAGCGTGATGACGGCACACGCAGGACCACGCGCTACGATATCGATTTGTTCAAGTGCATTTTCTGCGGTTTCTGCGAGGAAGCCTGCCCGGTGGACTCCATCGTCGAAACACGCATATTCGAGTATCACTTCGAGAACAGGGGAGAGCAGATCATGACCAAGGACAAGCTGCTGGCTATTGGTGACAAGTATGAAGCGCAGATAGCGGCTGATCGCACGGCAGATTCGGCATACCGATGAATTTCCGCCATCCGGCATCCGTTAGTATGCTCGCCATTGTGCATGCCTTTCACTCACGCGCAGCCAGCAACTGCGCAGTTCGACCCGAAGGATCATTCCAGTGACATTCGAACTGTTCGTCTTCTATTTCTTTGCGGCCATCATGGTGTTTGCCGCGGCGCGTGTCATTACCGCCAAAAACCCTGTGCACGCTGCGTTGTTCCTGGTGTTGACCTTCTTCACCTGTGCCGGCATCTGGCTGTTGCTGGAAGCGGAATTTCTGGCCATTACGCTGGTGCTGGTTTATGTTGGCGCCGTCATGGTGTTGTTCCTGTTCGTGGTGATGATGCTGGACGTGAACGTGGTGCCACTGCGCGAAGGCTTCGTTGCGTATCTGCCAGTGGGTATCCTGGTAGGCCTCATCATGCTGCTGGAAATGGTCTTCCTGCTGACGCAGAAATACTTCAGGGCAGAGCAGTTTCCCGTACCCGCACGTGCTCCGGCTGACGCCATGGGCAACACCGAGTCCCTCGGCCGCCTGTTGTACTCAGAGTATCTGTTCCAGTTCGAAATCGCGGCGATCATCCTGCTGGTGGCCATTGTAGCCGCCATCGCGCTGACGATGCGACGTCGTCCCCACACCAAGTACCAGAAGCCTGCACAGCAGATCGACGTGCGCAAGCAGGATCGATTGCGAATCGTGAAAATGCCTGCTGAAAAACGCACCTCCTGAATTCCGATGAACAGACAATCATGATAACCCTGTCGCACTACCTGGCCCTGGGCGCTCTGTTGTTCTGCCTGAGCGTGATTGGCATATTCCTGAATCGCAAGAACGTGATCATCCTGCTGATGTGCATCGAGTTGATGCTGCTGTCGGTGAACATGAACTTCGTGGCCTTTTCGTACTTCCTGGGAGACGGTGCCGGCCAGATCTTCGTCTTCTTCATTCTGACCGTGGCAGCCGCAGAAGCAGCCATTGGTCTTGCCATACTGGTGGTGTTGTTCCGCAATCGGTCCACCATCAATGTCGCCGACCTCGACGCACTCAAAGGCTAGCCTACGTGAAGCTGATCTACACACTCATACCGCTGGCACCACTGCTGGCTGCCATCGTCACCGGGTTTTTCGGTCGGCGCATCGGCCGTGCCAACGCTCACCGGGTGACTATCGCCGGGGTTGCATTTTCTCTCCTGCTGTCGGTGTATGTGTTCTTTCATGTGGTGGTTGGCGGTGCCCCGACATTCAACGAGACGCTGTATACCTGGCTGGTCAGCGGCAATATCCGCTTCGAGATCGGTTTCATGGTCGACAACCTGACAGTGATGATGCTGCTGGTGGTCAACTTCGTCTCCCTGATGGTGCACATCTACACCATCGGTTACATGCACGACGACGACGGCTATCAGCGTTTCTTTGCATACATCTCGCTGTTTACCTTCTCCATGCTGATGCTGGTCATGTCCAACAACTTCCTGCAGCTGTTCTTTGGCTGGGAAGCAGTGGGTACGGTGTCCTATCTGTTGATCGGCTATTACTACCAGCGAGAGAGTGCGATTTTCGCGAACATGAAGGCTTTCCTGGTCAATCGTGTCGGCGACTTCGGCTTCGTGCTGGGTATTGCCGGCATCGTGATGTATACCAACAGCCTGGCCTACACTGATGCCTTTGCAGCAGCGCCGGACCTGGTCGGGCAGACGATCAACATCGTCGGCAGTGCAGAATGGGAAGTCATGACCGTCCTGTGCATCCTGTTGTTCATCGGTGCCATGGGAAAGTCTGCTCAGGCACCGCTACATGTCTGGTTGCCCGATTCCATGGAAGGTCCGACCCCCATTTCGGCACTGATCCATGCGGCGACCATGGTCACGGCCGGTATTTTCATGGTGGCGCGGATGTCACCGCTGTTCGAGTTGTCGGAAACGGCATTGAGCTTCATTCTGGTGATCGGGGCATTCACGGCTTTTTTCATGGGACTGATCGGCATGGTGCAGAATGACATCAAGCGGGTGGTTGCCTATTCGACCTTGTCGCAGCTGGGCTATATGACGGTTGCCCTGGGCGTGTCTGCATACTCGGCCGCCATGTTTCACCTGATGACTCATGCCTTCTTCAAGGCACTGCTGTTTCTGGCAGCCGGGTCGGTGATCATTGCACTTCACCATGAGCAGGATATTCGCAAGATGGGTGGGCTGCGCAAGATCATGCCCATCACGTACTGGACCTCGCTGATAGGCACACTGGCGCTGATCGGCTTTCCTGCTTTCTCCGGATTCTATTCCAAGGACATCATCATCGAAGCGGTGCATGCCTCGACGATTCCGGGTGCGCACATTGCCTACTGGGCAGTGTTGAGTGGTGTCTTCGTCACCGCTTTCTATTCCTTTCGCCTGTTCTTCCTGGTGTTCCACGGCAAGACACGCATGGACAAGCACACCGCAGAGCATGCCCATGAATCACCTAAAGTCGTCACGATTCCACTGATATTGCTGGCCATACCATCACTGCTTATCGGGGCATTGACGGTCAGCGCAGTGGTATACGGCGACTACTTCAGGGGCGCCATCTTTGTCACTGCAGAGCATGACGTGCTGGGCAGGCTGGGCGAGGACTATCACGGCGCGCTGCAATTCATCAGTCATGCCTTCCACGCACCGGCTGTCTATATCGCCGCGGCCGGTGTACTGACGGCCTTCGTGTTCTATATCCTGGCACCGTCCATACCGGCTTTCCTGGATGCCAGACTCGGTTTTCTACGTCGTATTCTCGACAACAAGTACGGTTTCGATGATTTCAACCAGGCCATATTCGCCCGCGGCAGTGTCTCACTTGGCCGCCAGTTGTGGGAAAAGGGCGACATGATGGTCATCGACGGAGCGCTGGTCAACGGATCGGCCAACAGTGTCGGCCTGCTTGCAGGTCTTGCCCGCACAATCCAGAGCGGCATGCTATTCCACTATGCCTTTGCCATGATCCTCGGGTTGCTGGTGATGCTGACCTGGTTTCTTTTCGTCTGATTATCACGCCCGATTGAGATCGAAACATTGAGCTTTCCAATTCTGAGTCTGACGATCTGGTTGCCCATACTCGCGGGTTGTCTGATTATTGCGCTGGGTGATCGCCCGGCCCGCAAACTGGCAGGCGCTGCCTCGGTGCTGACCCTGCTGGTGAGTCTGCCACTGTATTTCGGATTCGATAGCGCAACGGCGGTCATGCAATACCGCGAATCGGCGGCCTGGTTACCAGGCTTCGATATCAACTATGAGCTCGGTATAGACGGTATCGCGATGCCGCTGATCATTCTGACCACACTGATCAATGTCATCGTGGTCATCTCCGCCTGGGAAGTCATCAAGGATCGACCCGCGATCTACCTGGGCGCGTTTTCCATCATGACAGGCCTGATGGTGGGTGTCTTCTCGGCCATGGATGCCATCCTGTTCTACATCTTCTTCGAAGCCACGCTGATTCCGATGTTCCTGATCATCGGAATCTGGGGTGGACCGCAGCGCGTCTATGCAACGGTCAAGTTCTTTTTGTATACCTTTCTGGGCTCTGTCTTCATGCTGATTGCCCTGATCTACCTGTACAGGCAGGGCGGAACCTTCAGCATTCTGGGCATGCACGATCTGCCGCTGGACAAAGACCAGCAGTTCTGGATCTTTCTGGCGTTTCTCGCGGCATTTGCCGTCAAGATACCCATGTGGCCGGTGCATACCTGGCTGCCGGATGCGCACGTCGAAGCACCCACGGCCGGATCTGCAGTACTGGCGGCCATCATGCTGAAGATGGGTGGCTATGGCTTCTTGCGATTCAGCCTTCCGGTTACCCCCGATGCCAGTGGACAGATGGATAGCTTCATGATTGCGATATCGCTGGTGGCCGTGGTCTATATCGGATTCGTGGCGCTGGCGCAACGCGACATGAAGAAACTGATTGCCTACTCATCCATTTCGCACATGGGATTTGTCACACTGGGAATCTTCATCGCCTTCAGGCTGATTGCCAAGGGTGACGAGTCGGGCGTGGCACTGGGTCTGGAAGGTGCCATGGTGCAGATGATCTCTCACGGTTTCATATCGGCGGCCATGTTCCTGTGTGTCGGGGTCATGTATGACCGGGTACACAGTCGTGAGATTGCCGACTACGGTGGTGTCATCAACACCATGCCGATCTTCGCCGCTTTCATGGTTTTTTTCGCACTGGCCAATGCAGGCCTTCCGGGTACGTCCGGTTTTGTCGGAGAGTTCATGGTCATACTCGCCAGTTTCAAGACGAATTTCTGGATCGCCTTCCTGGCAGCGTCGACCTTGATTCTGGGTGCAGCCTATACCCTGTGGATGATTAAGCGGGTGATCATGGGTCCTGTCGGCAACGACAAGGTCGCAGCGCTCACCGACATCGATTCCCGCGAGTTCTGGATGCTGGCGATACTGGCGATCTTCGTATTGCTGATTGGTGTCTGGCCGGACGTCATCGCTGGCGTCATGCACGCCTCGGTGGAGAATCTCGTGCAACACATCTCAACATCCAAGTACTGAGCGCCCCATGGACAAACTGCAGATCGCAACGCCCGAGATCTTTCTGCTGGCGGCTACCTGTGCGGTGTTGATCGTCGGCCTGTTTGCCCAGGCCAGGTCAAATACGGTGTATTGGCTGTCACAGCTGACCCTGGTCATCACGCTGGGCTTGTCACTACTGCAGATCGGCGACGAGTCAGCGACCGGACTAAGCGGCGCCTACACGATGGATATCCTGAGTGTCAGCCTCAAGAACTGGATACTGGTCATTGCCATCGGGATATTCCTGTATTCGCGTGACTATATCGGGAACCGGAAAATAGCGCGCAGCGAGTACTTCGTGCTGGGTCTCTTTGCCGTATCAGGGATGATGATAATGACCTCGGCCACTCACATGCTCACTGTGTACCTTGGCCTGGAGTTGCTTGCGCTGTCGCAGTACGCGATGGTCGCCCTGCACCGGGACAACGGTGAAGCCTCGGAAGCTGCCATGAAGTACTTCGTTCTCGGTGCACTGGCTTCGGGCATGCTGTTGTACGGCATGTCCATGATATATGGTGCGACAGGCTCATTGAACCTGAGCGTCATCGGCGACATCCTCGCCGGCAATGCGCAGAACCTGACCGACGCACGGACCATCGGTGCGCGATTTGGCCTGACTTTCCTGATCGTGGGAATTGCCTTCAAGCTGGGCGCCGTTCCGTTTCACATGTGGGTACCCGACGTCTACGACGGTGCGCCCACCTCAGTGACCATGTTCATCTCGACAGCCCCCAAGATCGCCGCATTTGCCATGCTGATACGCCTGCTGGTCGGAGGCCTGGAGACTCTGAATGCCGACTGGCAGCAGATGCTGGCCATCCTGTCCGCGCTGTCGATGGTTCTGGGCAACCTGGTTGCCATCGCACAGAACAACATAAAGCGCATGTTGGCCTACAGTACGATTTCACACGTCGGTTTTCTGCTGATGGGCATCGTCGGTGTGACCAGCGCAGGGTACAGCGCGGCGATGTTCTATGCGATTACCTATGCCTTTACCACGCTCGCAGCATTCGGTGTTCTGCTGGCCGTCTCGCGCGAAGGATTCGAAGCTGACCAGTTGACCGATCTTGCCGGACTGGGAAGGCGACATGCCCTGCTGGCCACTGTCATGCTGCTGGCCATGATATCACTGGCCGGTGTGCCACCAGCGGTCGGTTTCTATGCGAAGTTGACGGTTCTTGAATCGGCCGTCAACGCAGGATTCACCTGGCTTGCACTGCTCGGTGTTTTTACGTCGGTAGTCGGTGCCTTCTATTACCTGCGCATCATCAAGATCATGTTCTTCGATGAGCCGGTGGACTCAACTGAAGTCAGCCCTGCCGGTGATGTAACGGCTGCCCTGGCGCTCAACGGGCTGGCAGTCATAGGCCTGGGTCTGGCACCTGGTCTGGTCATGAGCGCCTGCATCGCAGCTTTCGCCTGAGCAGGCCGGTCGCCATCGCAATGGCGCTGCCGCCGCTGTCAGGCGTTGCGGGAAAACAGGCGGTGCAACAGTGAGGGGTACCGAACAGGCCCAGGTGCTGCCGGTTGTAGCCGGTTTTTTACGGCCTGTTTTACTGTGACTCGCCATTTGAGTGCCGATGCCGGCCATGTCAGTCGCGGCATGTTGACGGGATGACTGATAGCGCGAATGGCGAGCCCCAGGGAATGGAACAATTGCTCGGGTGCGTAGGCAGACCCCCAAGTCTTGCGGGCAGCTTCGCCGCGCTCCAGCCATTCCGGTTCCAGCTCCCTGAGTACATCCGGAATGGTGGCCACCTGTGATTCCGGAATTCTCACGGCAAAACTCCAGTCTACCTGCGGAGGTGGTGCCCACGAGTCGGATATGATCACCGGCACACGACCTGCTTCCATGGTCTCGTACAGTCGCAATGAGGCCGGACCTACGCCGCGTGGACAAAGCACGAATTTGCTGCTTGCCATGGTGTCGGTATAGAGCTTCTGGTAGGCATAGCGTGATGCTTGTGCCGGGTTCCAGGTACAAAATCCGGACGTATCGACGATACGGGCATCGTCACTGCCGAGTGTCAATAATTGCCGACGCAGGGGATGGCTCCTGGCCCCTACGAAGGAGTACAGCCACTTACGCCGTGCATTGCTCTGGTAAATCTCGCTGATGCCCGTGTTGGCCACCGTGAGATAGGGAAAGGCGACCAGGTGATCCTCATTGGCCAACTCGCTGGCCAGACTGCAATACAGACCGGGCAGGACCGGCCAGGCGAGGTCGGCCTCGTTGTACATGAACACCTTTTCCGGGTATTGGCTGACCAGTGGGTGAGCCAGCAGCGCGCTGAAACCGATATCACTGAATTGCGTATTTTCGATGAAGATGATGGCGTCGGCTGCAGCCGGGTCCGACGTCAGCGAAAATTCGCGATGCCTGTCCAGTGCCTGTAGCTCGAAAACCCGCTTCAGGCAGGTGTGAACCTTGTAGGCGGATGTGAAAAACAGCCTCATGAACTCATTCCAAACGGTAATATTCTAAGAATATAGCAAAGTAAAATGATTATGTAGGTGGTATTGCTACCGACCAGTCGACAGGCTGGAATTAATTATGTGAGCTGTATCACACTTTGATTACAGGCCGTATTTCCTGCCCGTATGGCCCGATCGGTTAGACTGAGAATTCACCATGCTAAGGAAAGCATCATGTCTGGAAAGGATTCTCGACGGCGAACGCCGTACACGCAGTGGGCACTCATGTCACTGGCACTGGCGGTGCCGCCCATTCTGACTGCCTGCAGTGAAAGTGAAACCACGGATTCTCAGCAGGAACTCCGGTTTCCCCCCGACACCGACGGAGATGATCTGCCTGGCCTGGCGATCAGTGGGCTTCAGGGTTTGCCGGCAGAGCAGGCAATATCGCCCTGGCTGGCGTCCACCAGAATGTTCCGCGAAGCAGCCTATCCCGACTTGCCCGGGGATGGCGCCATTGATCTGGCAGTCTATGACGACGACTATCCGGTGGCGGACTACATCGATCACTTTGCGCAAGCGCTTGACACCTGTGTGCTCAGGCAGGGTAGCGGGTCTGTGGGTGCCATGGCAGGCCTTCATGCAGACTCCGACAATCCACCACCACCGCGCATCGGTGGGGGCGCCTCTATCGTCATCAATACACCTTCCGGCCCCTGGTTTTCCTATTCTCGGGACGAGGATGCCGCCGGAGAGCCATTCTACGAGGCAGTTGATCAACTGCCAGGTGTCCTGCCGGCTCACGCGACCCTGTCCATACCAGGCGACCGTTTCCCGACCGTGTCGGCTCATCCGCTGTACGAGCCTGAGCCGGTTACCCGGCTGACTCCGGAGCGGGGAGAATCGTTGGACGATTCATCGCGCTATCACTGGGTGCCTGGTGACACGCCGGGCCACGTCAAGATCGATCTGCTGGCATTCGATGCAATGGGCGAATTCCAGGGTTTCCCGATCAGTTGCTGGGTTCACGACGATGGTGAATTCTCGATGCCCGAGGGCGTAGTGAGCGCCATCAACGCCTCCGAACATACGTTGCAGGCACGCTATTCCCGCGTCTACGCCAGGCTGGATGTCGTCAACGGCATCGTGATCATGCAGAACAATGAGGTGGCGGAATGAATAGTCCGGGCCCGTTAAAAAGGTATTTGTGTGCAAGTGGTTGAATAGTGCGGTTTGGGTCGTTATAATTCCGCTGGTCAGCACAGGTGCGGGGTGGAGCAG
>JABDKN010000084.1 GCA_013002205.1 Granulosicoccus sp. | reverse complement strand
GCCAGGCCTTCGCTGACGAGCCAAAACCTGCAGCCGGGGAGTTGCCACCCATCACAGTGTATAAAAGTCCCAGCTGTGGTTGTTGCACATCATGGGTGAGTTATCTTGAACAAAGAGGATTTACGGTCAACGCGATAAATCATGACAATGTCGATGCGGTAAAGACTGAATTGGGACTCACCAAAGCATCATTGAAATCCTGTCATACCGCAGTGATAGATGGGTATGTAATTGAAGGGCATGTACCGTCGAATGATATCGAAAAACTGCTGGCCGAACGCCCGGATGTGCTTGGACTGAGCGCTCCCGGCATGCCCATGATGTCCCCTGGCATGAGTAGCCTGATCCCCAAAGACTACGACGTACTGGCATTTGACAAAGAGGGTAATTCCCGTGTTTATTCTTCCTACTGAATCGTCATTTCCGGCACTGGTGAGTCGATGATCATGAAAAGTTCCCGGATTCTCTGGATCGGCTTCAGCATTGTCCTTCTCGGTGCCGCCTATGCAGTGTCGGAGTATGTCGACCGTAAGAACAGGGAAACACCCATCGTGGCCACGACCTTACCCGAGATAGACGACAGATACGCACATGGTCAATTACTCTATCGGGCAAACTGCCAGGCCTGTCACGGTGAAACCCTGGGTGGAAGGAAGGGCATGGGGCCGCCGTTCGTTCATGGATATTACAAGCCCGGTCATCACGCCGATATTGCCTTCTTCCGGGCGATTGAACTGGGAGTGAGGGCGCATCATTGGCAGTTTGGCGATATGCCACCGGTACCCACAGTATCGAAAACCGAAGCCGCCGAGATCATCGACTACATTCGGTTCGTACAACGGGCCAATGGGATCAGCTAGAGTCCTTCAAACAGCAAATTGACGAGCGGCATCGTGGGGTAGAGCATCCCGGTGAGCAAAGACACCGAGCCAGGTATCGATCTCCGGCCTCGCGCATGGGCGCAAGGCACCAATTGAGTGCAATCGACGCACCAAAGAGTCGCAGAAGAAGCGTCGGTGTCGGCGATGATCTCTACAAGTGACTGAAAAAGTGACACTTATTTCGTTGGCATAGACCCTGTAACAGCAAGGCAGATTGTTCACCAAAGAACAACGGCTTCTTTCAACTATCCAGGGATCAATACTATGCGGTTCAAGCAACACTCTCTCCGCGCAGCCATGGCCATTGCCGGACTCGGCATGGCTTCAATGAGCCTGTCATTGCATGCACAGGACGACACGATAAAGGTCGGCATACTGCATTCACTGTCAGGCACCATGGCAATATCCGAAACGACGCTCAAAGACACCATGCTGATGCTCATCGACGAGCAGAACGCCAAAGGTGGCTTGCTGGGCAAGCAGCTGGAAGCGGTTGTGGTCGACCCGGCATCGGACTGGCCGCTGTTCGCCGAAAAGGCGCGCGAACTGATCGAGCAGGAAAACGTGGACGCAACCTTTGGTTGCTGGACCTCCGTGTCCAGGAAATCAGTTCTGCCCGTATTCGAAGAGCTCGACAGCTTGTTGTTCTACCCGGTTCAGTACGAGGGTGAAGAGTCCTCCAGGAATGTCTTCTATACCGGTGCTGCACCCAATCAGCAGGCCATCCCTGCAGTGGACTACCTCAGTGAAGAGATCGGTGTGCAACGCTGGGTACTGGCCGGCACCGACTATGTCTACCCGCGCACCACCAACAAGATCCTGGAAGCCTACCTCAAGGCCAATGGTGTCGCGGAACAGGACATCATGATCAATTACACCCCGTTCGGACATGCCGACTGGCAGTCGATCGTAGCCGATATCAAGCGCTTCGGCTCTGAAGGTAAAAAGACTGCCGTGGTCTCCACGGTAAACGGTGACGCCAATGTGCCCTTCTACAAGGAACTGGGTAACCAGGGAATATCGGCCGAGGACATTCCTGTTATTGCCTTTTCGGTGGGTGAAGAGGAATTGTCAGGATTCGATACAGGCCCCCTGGTAGGTCACCTCGCCGCGTGGAACTATTTCATGAGTGTCGATGCAGAATCCAATGATGCGTTCATCGACAGCTGGATCGACTTCATCGGCGATGAAGAACGCGTCACCAATGACCCGATGGAAGCACACTACATCGGCTTCAATATGTGGGTGAAAGCGGTCGAGAAAGCAGGTACCACCGATCCTGCAGCCGTTCAGGACGCCATCATCGGTGTTGCCGTACCCAACCTCTCCGGCGGCTATTCCGCCATGATGCCCAACCATCATATAACCAAGCCCGTACTGATTGGCGAAATCCAGGATGACGGACAGTTCGAGATCGTCTGGGAAACCCCGGGCCTGGTCGCAGGTGACGCCTGGTCCGACTTTCTCGACAGCTCGAAAGATCTCATTGCCGACTGGCGTGCCCCTCTGTCATGTGGCAACTACAACGTCAGCACCAAGGTCTGCTCAGGCCAGAACCTGTAACGGCACGTCTCTCCGGCCATCCTTGCGCCGGTGACATCACGTGCATCCTGCGCCCGGGCTCCGGGCGCAGGACTCAACAGGCACTGGTGAAATTTCTCTGACCGGCAACGCTCATTCATGTCCAGCGCGATGTTGATATCGCCATAGCGGCTGCCCACCCCTGGCGCCTACTCGAGGAGACTCTCTGCAGCCATGTACCTGCCTACCTGCAACCTGCGCCCTGCCTTCCCTGCCACCGCGCTGCTGGTGCTGCTGTCGGTTCTCCTGTGCTCTGCCAATGTCATGGCTCAGGTCTCGACCGGCATCGCGGAACTCGATGCGCCGTTTACACAGTTCATCGAGGGTCGCGGCTCCGCACGCACCGAGGCCCTGGACACCATCGCAGCCCTGGAGCGCGACGATACCCGGGAGTTGCTCACCGGTATACTGAGCGGCGATCTGATGCTGCACAAGCCCACTGGCACCGTGGTGCGAGCGACCCGACAAGGGCGCGAGTATCTCATGCAATCACTCGATGGCAGCGAAGAGCTTGGCAGTGACTCCACACGCAAACTGGCGCGGCTGAAGGTAACCAACAAGATGCGCAGCTACCTGCGCAATCTGATTGCAGGCCTCGGTTTACGATCTGCGAATCCACAGCATCGACTGGCGGCGATAAATGCCCTGATGGACACCCCGGATCAGCTTGCCGATGAGACTCTGGTCGAACTCCTGGGTAGCGAGACCGTACCGGCGGTGCGCAAGGCCCTGTCAGCCCTGCAGGCACGCAAACAGGCCGTATCTGATCAGCC
>JABDKN010000072.1 GCA_013002205.1 Granulosicoccus sp. | reverse complement strand
GGCCAGTGGTCATCAGAACCCACGCGTTCAGTCAGGCAATACCGAAAATCGTGTGTATCGGTGTGTCCACCGGAGGGCCGGATGCATTGACCAGGCTGATGATGCAGATGCCGCACGATCTGGAGGTGCCTGTCTGTATCGTGCAACACATGCCGCGTGAGTTTACCGGCAAGCTGGCAGCAAGGCTCGACCAAGCCAGCGCCATGCGTGTGTGCGAGGCCAAGCTTGGCGACAGGCTGCAGGCAGGCACCGTGTACATCGCACCGGGTGATTGCCACATGGTTCTGGACAGGGTCGGGCCAGACGTCTTCGTGAACCTCAACAAGAATCCTCCCGAGAATTCCTGCCGGCCGTCAGTGGATCCGCTGTTCCGTTCCGCTGCTGCCATCCACGGTGCGCAGTGCCTGGGTGTGATCATGACCGGTATGGGCCAGGATGGTCTGAAAGGCTCGGAAGTGCTGGTGGCCGCAGGCTCAACGGTGCTGGTGCAGGACGAGGCGAGCTGTGTGGTCTGGGGGATGCCAAGACTGGTTGCACAGGCGGGTCTTGCACAAGAGCAGGTGCCGCTGGACAGGCTGGCCGGCGCGATCATAGCGCGAGTCCGAAGCACCGGCAGAGCAGAATCCGAAAGTGCATCAGGCAACGATGAGGGCGCAACCTCTGCAGCCTCCCATGATCAAGAAAGACTACGGAAGCGAAACTCGTGAACGTCATGCAAGGCATTGACGATGCGGATTTCGAAACCGTCCGCGAGCTGGTGTTTCGCGAATCTGCCATCGTCATCGATGCAGACATGAAATACCTGGTGGAGTCACGATTGACCAGCCTGATACGCAAGAGCGAGTTCTCGACGATAGGAGAGTTGGTGGCCAGCCTGCGAAAACGGCGAGACCCCGACTTGCCGGTTCGAGTGGTCGAGGCGATGACGACCAACGAGACGTCCTTCTTTCGCGATGGCCATCCGTTCGAAACCCTGTGCAGGGAAGTGCTGCCTGCCTTGGCGAGCACCCACACGGACACGCTGCGCATCTGGTGTGCTGCCTGCTCCACGGGACAGGAGGCCTACACGATCGCCATGGCGGTGCATGAACACTGCCCCGAGCTTGCGTCACGTATATCCATCCTTGGCACTGACCTGTCTGCTGAAGTCGTCGCCAAGGCTGAAGCGGGGCGCTACAGCCGACTGGAAGTCAATCGCGGCCTGCCGGTTCAGTTTCTGACGCGCTACTTCGTCCAGCAAGGCCTGTCCTGGGAGGTGACACCCAGGCTCCGGGAACTGGTGAGTTTCGATCGTCTCAACCTGATCGGGGATTGGCACAGCCTGCCGAGGATGGACGTCATATTTCTCAGAAATGTGCTGATCTACTTCGACACGGATATCAAGACACAGATACTGCGTAAGGCGGGCAAGGTACTCAAGCCGGGCGGTTGCCTGTTCCTGGGCCTGTCGGAAACCACCCTGAATCTGCAAACAGACTACGAGCGTGTGAAGACTGAAAAAAGTCACTTTTTCAGGATAGCGTGACGTGGGTGTCGCGTCGGATGAATGACACGAACACGAACACGAACACGAACACGAACACGAACACGAACAGGAACAGGAACAGGAACAGGAATTGTCATGAATGATTTGAGTGAAGAAGAGCTGGCAGAGGTCGTTGAACTGGTCTGGATGACAGCCCTTGAATTGCCTGTGGAAGCAGGCTCCGCTACCGCGCTGGAGGCCAGCGATCACCTGACGGCCAGTATCGCTATCTCAGGTGCGTGGGACGGTAAGGTAAGAGTCAGGGCCAGCCAGGCGTTTCTGAGTCACGCAGCCGCAACCATGTTCACGATCGGATCTGATGAGGTTGAACAGCAGGACAGGGTAGACACCCTGACCGAGTTGACCAATATGCTCGGTGGCAGCGTCAAATGCCTGTTGCCGGAAACCTGCGACCTGGCATTGCCGCTGATCGTGGCCGCTGATGCGGATGATCTGTCGAACCAGGACTGGGTCTTTTTCAGCAGCATGGATCAGCCGCTGGCGGTAGCCGTCGTGCCCGCGGACACTGCCGCAAGCGCCGCTGCCTGAGGAGGGCACAGCCCGACCCCGGGCCTGACTCCGGACCGGGCTCCGGACTGGGACCGGCTACGGGCCGGACCCCCGAGGCTCCCCGTCGCAATTTCAGAGCGTGCCTCCCCCGCGTACGCGGGATGGAAAACACTTGTGTCATCTTTGCCAGGTGACTTTGCAAAGTGGTCAGATGCACTAGACTGTGATCAGGCAGGCCTGTAACAGGTCGTCCGGCGTGCGTGTGCGTCTGTCAGTATTTTCACTAGAAATGCTGTCCTGTTCACGCCTGAACTGTGCGAATGACAACCCTGGAGTGAGACATGGTGAAGATGTATTCCCGACTTGGCAACGTGGCCGGTCGTACCCTGCTGGTGGCGGCATTGACCGGAATGCTGGCTGGTTGCGGTGGCAGCAGCGGTGACACGGTACCCTTGGGCGAACAGGATTTCGACGGTGACACGATCATCAACAGTGAAGATCCGGATGCTGATGGCGATGATATTCTGGATACCGAGGACAATTTCGTGGACCTGGATAGCGACGGTCTGGACGACATCACGTTGCAGACAGAAGCCGAAGCCAATGGCACGCAGTTCGTGGACGTCTCCCCTGATAACGTGTGCGGCAGTGAGGATGGACTTGACAACTCGTCGGAGAACGACCCCTGGAACGACAACTGTGTCGTCAAGCGCTTTGGACAGTTTGCCGACAGCCTGTTTGCCGTCGGTATACAGCGTGTCCTGTTTTGCGACGGCTACGGTTCAGGCACCGATTACACGGCATTTGCCGACGGGGAAATCGGACCGGGTAGCGAAGCGGCCATCAAGGCGTTCCAGAGCGCCCAGGTGCCACCACTGGTTGACGACGGTATCGTCGGGCCCGCTACCTGGGGCGCACTGCAGGGACGAATCGTACAGCTCGCATTTGGTCAGGTGGGCGTGACGCCGGATACCTGGGGATTTGATACTGGCGTCTGCGCCGATATTCCGATGTTCTATCAGGAGACTTCCGCGTCACCGGATAATTCGGGGGTCATCCTGGGTGGCTGGACTCTGGCTAAAGACCAGCCCAATACGGATCAGGAAACGCCGTTTTCCTATGAAGAGCCGTTCGGCAGATTATGACGTTTCGCTGGCTAGTGCAGTAGCCGGGCAGCTGACTGATCGTGTCGTCGAGGTTACTGCTGACCGCCACGTTCGTGGTGGCGGTACTCCTGGCCGGGTGGCTCTGGTATTCACCGGAGTCAACCCGGCGGGGTGGCGATGTAAGCCCCGCTGGCGGGCGCGAGCCGGCAGATTCGAAGGGGTTGACTGGCGAGGGCAACGACAGCTCACCCTTTGCGTTGGCGTCGGGCGCTGCGGCTGCGGACGCTAGCGGGTCAACGGTGGCGTCTGGGAGCGGACCTGGCGGTACCAGCGGTGACACCGCCAGTGGTCCAGGCACGAATCCCGACTCACCTCCGGCGGTAAGCTTGTTACCCGTCGATATCACCCGGATCGCACGGGCACCATTGAGCGATGAGGAGCATGAGTACCTGGTGCAGCGATTACGCGACGACCCGGCGCTCCTGCAGCAACTGATCGATGAATTCCGGCAGGAGCCGGATCAGGCGCGACGTGACAGACTGCTGCAGCTGC
>JABDKN010000062.1 GCA_013002205.1 Granulosicoccus sp. | reverse complement strand
TCGCGCTCCACCATGAACAGGGACCCACCGAGAATGGCGCAGTTCACGGTAATCAATGGCAGAAACACCCCAAGGGCGTTGAACAGTGCGGGAAAATACTTGTCCAGCACCATTTCCAGTATCTGTACCAGGGCAGCAATAACCGCGATATAGCAGATGAGACCCAGGAAACTCAGGTCTACATCCGGTAAACCCATCCACGACAGCGCACCATCGCGCAACAGGAACTGGTAGATCAGGTTGTTAGCCGGCACCGTGATGGCCTGTACTACGATAACCGCCGTTCCCAGTCCGATGGCAGTACCTATCTGCTTCGATACCGCCAGGAACGTACACATGCCGAGAAAGAACGCCAGTGCCAGGTTCTCGACAAAGATGGACTTGACGAACAGGCTGAGCAGGGCTTCCATCACAACACCTCCGAGCGATGAGCCTGGTGGATGCGGAAGTCCGCCTTCTCGACCTGAGCCGTCTTCCAGGTGCGAATTGCCCAGATCATCAGTCCTATGATGAAGAATGCGCTGGGTGGCAACAGCATCATGCCATTGGTGTAATACCACCCGCCATCATTGACTGAGGGCAGAATCGTGTAGCCCAGCAGGGTGCCTGAACCAAACAGCTCTCGTACCGTGCCGACGATAATAAGCACCAGGCTATAACCCAGACCGTTGCCAAGACCATCGAGCAAGCTGATCATTGGCGGGTTCTTCATGGCAAACGCCTCGGCACGACCGAGCACGATACAGTTGGTGATGATCAGGCCAACGAACACCGAGAGCGATTTGGCTATGTCGTAAGCGAAGGCCTTGAGCAATTGATCGACCACGATGACCAGTGAGGCAATCAGTGTCATCTGTACGATGATACGTATGCTGGACGGTACATGGTTCCGAATCATCGAGATAGAGGCATTGGAACTGGCCACCACGGCGGTCAGGGCAACTGACATCAACAGCGATGCCGCCAGCGTGGTGGTGACAGCCAGTGCGGAACAGATACCGAGAATCTGCAGGGTAATCGGGTTGTTGTCTACTAACGGGTCGAAGACCACTTTCCTGGTATCGCTGTCCATGATCACGCCCCCTGCTGCCTGAGGTTTTCGAGGAAAGTACCAAAGCCCTGTTCGTCGAGCCAGTAGCGAAGCAATTGCGACACGCCTCGACTGGTCAGTGTTGCCCCAGCCAGACCATCGACACTGAAGGCAGCATCCGGTGCGTCTTCATTGACCACGCCCTTGATTACCTGGATCCTGACATCGCCGGTGTCGTCGTAGGCCAGTTTTCCTTTCCATTTTTCCTGCCAGGTCAGATTGTCTACCTCACCACCCAGGCCCGGCGTCTCCGCATGATCATAGAACTTCAGTCCGGAGATGGTCTTCAGGTCACTTTCCAGGGACACGAAGCCATACAGCGTCGACCAGAGACCCAGACCATTGACCGGCAGTATGATCTGCGTGAAGTCACTGTCCTCACCGACCAGGTAGACCTCGGAATAGCGCGCGCGTCGACCGATACCGGCTATATCCTCGCCAGCCGGAATGGAGACGCTCAGGTCGGGATCACGTGCGGCCACGTACTGGTCATACTCGACATCCATGAACTTGTCGGTGAACTCCCCGGTGTCCAGATCAACCATGCGCCGCTGTATGTTGGCAAAAGCTGCATCAACATCTTCACCTGGCTGGAGCAAGCCTGCCACCGCGAGTATGTTCTGCTTCCGATCCAGTGCCGCGTTTTTTGCCTGCAGCGGGCGTAGCAAAACTGCTGCCCCTGAGACGATGATTGCGCAGGCCAGGCACATGATGACAGTCACTGCCACTGTCTTGTTCGTGCTGTCGTTGGGTTCGGCAAGAATGGCTTTCAGGCGTCCGAGCACGGCATTTCCGGACGATGGTGTTGCAGGCCGGTCATCCTCTCGGACGACCTGCTGCGGATCCACCGGTTTCTGCTTGTCCTCGGGCGAGCTGTCAGTTGGCAGATTCATTTCGCCACTCCGGTGCGCCGGACACGTCTGCGCACATTGGCCTGTATGACTCCGTAGTCGATCAACGGCGCAATCAGGTTGGCAAACAGTATGGCCAGCATGATCCCTTCGGGATACGCCGGGTTGACGACCCGGATGATCACGGTCATGAAACCGATAAGCCCACCAAATATCCAGCGCCCAGTGTCAGTCATGGCAGCACTGAC
>JABDKN010000028.1 GCA_013002205.1 Granulosicoccus sp. | reverse complement strand
GATCATGGATGAGGACAACAGACGACTGGCACCGGTCAGGCAATCCCTGACACGGCAGGCAACGGTGTTCGGTGCCGAGCGCACGCCGATGCTGCTGATGCTGTTGCTGGGTTTACTGCCGATGCTGACCGGTACGACGCTGGTGACCACCATCATCGGGCTGGTGATCCTGATCGTCGGCGTCGGGGGGTTAAGGATGGCGGCCCGGGAACACCCCAGGGCGACCGAAGTCTATCGACGAGCGATTCGCCAGCGCGCATTTTATCCGGCCAGGCGTCGCTACCGGGCCAGTTACCCGTATTCGGTGGTTATTCGACGCAGTCACCGACGGGCCCAGTAGATGGCGCTGCCCGGATTCAGCTGGTTGTTCAACGATGAGGGGGACATCGCCTACGTGGACCTGATGCAGTTCCGTGCCTACCGTGATTTTGACGAGGGCATCATCGACTGCAAGGACGGGGAGCTGATGGTGGCCTGGACCTACACGGGGATTGATCACGAATCGGCCACCGACCAGGAGCTTAACTTTCTCTCCTACCGCCTAAATGACCTGGTGAAGTCCCTCGGACGCGGCTGGGTGAGTTGGACCGAATCACTGCGCGTGCAGACCCGCGCCTACCCGGAACGCTCAGACTGCCATTTCCCCGATCCCGTGAGTCGCATGATCGATGAGGAGCGCCGCATCGCGGTGCTGGAACAGGACGATCACTACGAGACGGTGGCCTTTATTGTCCTGATGTACAAACCGCCATCAAAAACCACGCAGCGCCTGGTTGATGCCATGGTGGATGAGCCCGAGGTGGCGATCCATCGCTCACTGGACGAGAAGCAGCTGCTGTACTTCAAGCGGGCGATCGCCCAGTTTGAACGCGCACTGGATTCCCTGTTCCCCTCGATGCGACTGCGCCCCTATGTGGACGAGGACGGGTACACCTATTGCGACTTTGCCCGTTTGTTGCACTACTGCGCCACCGGTGTGATGCGCCCCGTGCGCATACCGGACCGGCACGTCAGCCTGGATTGCCTGATCTGCGGCCAGGATTTCATACCGTCGCACAACCCGCTGGTCGGGGATCAGTACATCGGTGTGGTCAGTGTGGAAGGGATTCCCTCCTTCACCCATCCGGCCATGCTCGCCGCCTTTGACTCACGACCGCTTAAGTATCGCTGGAGTACGCGCTATATCTACATGGACCGGATAGAGGCGGTGGAGTCGCTCTCAGCCTTTCATCGTCGCTGGAGTCAGCAGGTGATCAGTGCCAGGGATCAACTGGTCCAGAATCCCAACCCGCGCCTGAACCTGGATGCCCAGCGTATGGTGCAGGATGCGGCAGAAGCGGCCGCCGAAGTGGCCAGCGGGGATGTCAATCAGGGCCTGTACACCTCGGTCTTCGTGGTCTACTCAGAGAGCCTGGATGAGGTGCAGGATGCGTGTGAGTATTTCAGGAACTACCTGAACAACGAGAACTTCAGTGGCGGGCGCATTGAGCGCACCAATGCCACCGAAGCCTTTCTGGGTTCGATCCCGGGCAATACCGGGGCGAACGTCACCCGCGCGCAGATCTCCACCGCCAACCTGGCCGATCTGCTGCCCGTGGCTTCGGCCTGGCCCGGTGAAGAGTACTGTCCGTGTGACCAGTACCCGCCGTTCTCCCCGCCACTGATTCAGGCGGAAACCCCGAGCAGCACGCCGTTTCGTCTGAACCTGCACGTCTCGGATGTGGGTCACACGCTGATCATTGGTGCCACCGGATCCGGTAAGTCCACCCTGCTGTGTCTGATCGAGGCGCAGTTTTTGAAATACCCGCACGCACAAGTATTTACCTTTGATGCCGGGCTGTCGATGTACGCGGTGTGCAAGGGCGTTGGCGGCAGGCACTTTGACATCGGTGGCGAGTCCGCCCCCGGGGTTGCACAGGAATCGTTGATGCCCCTGCAGCACATCGACACCGCCGGGGACCTGGCGTGGACGGTCAACTGGGTGGAGACGTGCATCGAGCTGCAGGGCATGACCATCACCCCGGCCCGTCACCGGGCCATCGACAATGCCCTGAAACTTCTGCGCGAAAGTCCGCGCCGCACCATCACTGAATTTCGCGCCAACCTGCAGGATGTGGCGCTGCGCGAGGCGATGAGTTTCTACAGCATCGGCGGCACCGCCGGTTACCTGCTCGATGGTGAATCCGAGAGCACCGAGTTCAATCACTTCAACGTTTTTGAAATCGGCGAGCTGATGAGTCTGGGCGACAGGATTGCCTTACCGGTGCTGGATTATTTGTTTCGTCGAATTGAAAAATCACTCGATGGCAGGCCCACCCTGGTACCACTGGATGAGTGCTGGCTGGCGTTCCGGCATACCCTGTTCCGCGACAAGCTGATGGCCTGGCTGAAAACATTCAGAAAGGCCAACGCGGCGGTGGTCATGGCCACGCAGTCAGTGGCTGATGCGATTCGCAGCGGCATCGTGGAAACCATTCTGGACAGTACCGCCACCCGGATCCTGCTGCCGCACCCCGACGTCGCGCTGGAATCCAACCGCGCTTTTTATACCAACACCTTGGGACTGAACAGCACGGAGCTGACCCTGCTGGCCGCGGGAATTCCCAAAAGTCAGTACTACTACACCTCGGTCCTGGGTCGACGGCTGTTCGAGCTGAACCTGCGCCCCAAAACACTGGCCTACGTGGGTCGCAGCACACCCGAGGATGTCGCGACACTCAAGGCCCTGATCGCCGATTACCCGGACACCTGGAGAGAGCAATGGC
>JABDKN010000001.1 GCA_013002205.1 Granulosicoccus sp. | reverse complement strand
TCGACACAGGCGGGCGTAATCCGGCTGGCAGTATCGGGTTCTTCATTGCGTTCGTTGCATTTACGTGGAGTGCCTTTCAGCTCTATGTCTCTTCGTCCGTGCCTTTCTGGCTGGCCGAGGAACTGGGTATCAATTTCATTTTCAACGGCAGTGAGGTACGGGTCATTCACCTGGCCTTCGCCATGGCACTGGCGTGTCTGTCCTATCCGTTATTCAAGTCAAGCCCGGCACATCGCGTACCGGCGTACGACTGGTTACTGGCACTGGGCAGCGTGGTGTGCTGTCTGTACCTGATTGTCTTCAAGGACGATATCGCCTTGCGGGCAGGCCTGCCTACCACCGGCGACATCGTGATTTCCGCACTGGGCCTGATGCTGCTGGCAACCGCCGTGTTCCGCTCACTGGGTCTGCCGATGCTGATCGTTGCCGGTGTCTTCGTGCTGTATGTGTTTTTTGGTGACGCGCAATTTCTGCCGGACGTCGTGCAGTGGAAGGGTGCTTCATTCGGCAAGGCCATGTGGCATTACTGGATGCAGGGCGAAGGTGTTTTCGGGGTTGCACTGGGTGTCGCCTCGTCCATGATCTTTCTCTTCGTACTGTTCGGGGCCCTGCTGGAGCAGGCCGGTGCAGGCAACTATTTCATCCAGCTGGCATTCGGTGCGTTGGGTCATTTTCGAGGTGGCCCTGCCAAGGCGGCGGTCGTTGCCTCTGCATTGAGTGGCATCTATTCCGGCTCCTCCATCGCCAACGTCGTGACCACGGGTACCTTCACCATTCCGCTGATGAAACGCACGGGGTTTTCTGCCGAGAAGGCAGGTGCCGTTGAAGTGGCATCATCCACCAACGGCCAGCTGACACCGCCGGTCATGGGGGCGGCTGCCTTCCTGATCGCGGAGTTCACCGGCATCTCATACCCCGAGGTCATCAAGCACGCGCTGCTGCCTGCACTTATCTCCTACATTGCGCTGGTTTATATCGTTCACCTGGAGGCGCTCAAGCTCGATCTGGCTGGTCTGGAAAAACCGCCGTCACACATCACCGCCATGCAGAAGCTGATCGGTTTCCTGTTCGGGTTTCTGGCATTCGTCGCCCTGGGTGGAGTGGTGTATTACGGACTGGGATGGATCAAGGGGGCCTTCCCCGGCATGACCATCTATGGGGCGGCGGCGATTTTCCTGGTTGCCTATCTCATTCTGGTCACCATCAGTGCCCGACGCAGCGACCTGCACATGGATGATCCCAATGCACCGCTGCTCGTTCTGCCGCGTACCGGTGAGGTGGCCATGACCGGCCTGTATTTTCTGCTGCCCATCATCATCCTGCTGTGGTGTATTCTCATCGAGCGACTCTCACCCGCCCTGTCAGCGTTCTGGGCCTCCGTGGCGATGATTTTCATCGTGCTCACGCAGCATCCCCTGAAAGCGATGATCCGCGGCAGCGAACACCCGGACAGGGCCGGTTTCGGTGAATCTGTCAGGCGAGGCATCGTCGATTTTGGCCAGGGTATGGTCAACGGGGCACGCAGCATGGTGCCCATCGGTGTGGCCACCGGCGTCGCCGGCATCATCATCGGTACCGTGTCATTGACCGGCGCTCACCAGGTCGTCGGGGAGTTTGTCGAATTTCTCTCCGGAGGCAGCCTGATCGTCATGTTGATACTGGTTGCGGTGATGAGCCTGTTACTGGGCATGGGGCTGCCAACCACGGCCAACTACATCGTCGTCTCCTCACTGATGGCACCGGTCATCGTGTCAGTGGGTGCGCAGCAGGGTCTGGTCGTGCCGTTGGTGGCGGTCCATATGTTCGTCTTCTATTTCGGTATTCTGGCCGATGACACCCCGCCGGTCGGACTGGCGGCGTTTGCTGCCAGTGCCATTTCCGGCGGGGATCCCATCCGCACCGGTCTACAGGGTTTCGCCTACGATATACGAACAGCCCTGTTGCCGTTCCTGTTCATCTTCAACACTGAACTTCTGCTGATCGATGTCTCCCTGGCCAAGGCCATATTCGTCTTCATCGTGGGGGTCATCGCGATGATGCTCTTTGCGGCTGCAACGCAGCAGTATTTCATGGCACGCAGCAGAATCTGGGAATCAGTGGCTTTGATGCTGATTGCCTTCACCCTGTTTCGCCCGGGTTTCTGGCTGGACATGGTGCAGCCGCCCTTCAATGACCTGCCCGGGAGTGAACTGATACAGTCAGCAGCGGACCAGCCTGTGGGTGAGCCGTTGCGTCTGCGGGTCGTGGGCCCCGATTTCGATTATCCCGACAAGCTGGCCAGACTGACTGTCCTTGCTGATCTTGGCGAGGCCGGTGATGGCGAGAGCCGGCTGGAACAGGCAGGGCTTGTCGTGATCATGGATGACGAGGGCGCGGTACTGGAGGAGCCGTTCGCCGGAACGCCGTTCTTCCAGACACTGCAGATGTTCGATTTCTACGCGGACCCGCTGGTCAGAATCGAGAAGGTACAGATACCGGCTGAGCGCATTGCCAAGGAAGTGTTCTATATTCCGGCCTTGCTGCTGCTGGGTATCGTCATCCTGTTTCAACGACGACGGCAGACCAAACCGGCGTTTTTCGGTTCCTTTTAATTCATCGCTACCGGCCTGTTCATGCCAGATGCGGACCTGATCATCGACGAGCATTGTGTCGTCTCGATGCATTATCAACTGACCAACGGATTCGGCGAGCTGATAGACAGCTCCCAGGGCCAGTTGCCGCTGGTCTATATGCACAATACCAATGTGCTCCTGCCCAGCCTCGAGCGGGAGTTGACCGGTAAGCGTGCCGGGGAACACGTGGCTGTCACCATTTATCCGGAAGATGCCTACGGTTACGCGGATGAAACCCTGATAGCGGAATGGCCAAGGGAGTCGGTCGAACAGGTGCAGGAACTGGTGGTCGGCATGCGCGTCAAGGTAGTGGGCAAGGACGGTGAGTCACAGCTGGTGACGATCACTGACATCAGGGATGACACGGTGGTTTTGGATGCGAATCATCCCCTGGCAGGTCAGGTGTTGAACTTCACCCTGGCCATCGTCGATGTGCGTGAACCGACGACGCAGGAACTGGCGCAAGGCTTTGCCACCAGCACCAATCCGGGTACGGCAGGCGCAAGCGAACACGCCGGGGATACCTGAATCGCGCCCTCAGGAGGCTTTGCGTAGATCGGTTATCCGGGTGGACGGGTCGTTGAGATCGATATGCCCGGATTCGCCTTCCTCGCGCGGATCCAGTTCGTCTGCCAGTTGCGACAGCGGTGTGGGCATGCGCAGTCCATAACCTTGCGCAAAGTCCACTTGCATGTCGCGCAGGCAGTTCAAGGCGGCATCGTCCTCGACGAATTCGGCGATGGTGCGTGCACCGACCGTATGGCCGATCTGGTTGATCGCCGCCACCATGTCCCGATCGATATCATTGGTGGCAATGTTACGCACCAGTGAGCCATCGATCTTGAGATAGTCGAATGAGAGGCTTTTCAGGTGCGCGAAGTTTGAAAAACCCGAACCGAAATCGTCCAGCGCCAGTTCGCAGCCCAGGGCCCGGATACGTTCGATGAACGTACTGACTTTCTCGAAGTTCCTGACCGCAGCCCCTTCTGATATCTCGAAAGCGATATGTGACGGATCGACATCTCCCTGGCTGAGGCGCTCGACAATGAACTTGCTGAAGTCATCGTCCGCAAACGACAGGCCGGAAAGATTGACCAGCAGCCTCGGAATGACATGCTCGTGCTGGTGCTCCGCCAGCCACTCGATGACATGGGTAAATACCCACTGGTCGATTTCAGTCATGATGTTGTACTTCTCGGCGATCGGTATGAACCTCGCGGGTGAATACAACTCGCCGTTTTCGCTGCGGATGCGCAGCAGGATCTCACAGTGAGCCATCTTGACCGAGCGTTCCTCGATATGGAAGATCGGCTGATAGAACAGCGACAGTCGATCATCCGCCAGTGCCTTGCGGATAGCCTGGATCCCGGCGAGATTGCTGCGGTACATGACCACCTCGGCATCGTCGTCCTGCGTGATATGCACCCGGTTTCGTCCTGATTGCTTGGCGACGTAGCAGGCAGAATCCACATCCGCCAGCACGCGCTCCATGCTCTGTACCTGGCCATCGATGGGTGTCACACCGATACTCAGGCTGACCTTGAAGCTCTGTTCCTCATAGCGAAAGGTGTACTCGCTGACGATCACCCGCAGTTCTTCTGCCAGGCTCTGGATATCCTGAAACGTTGCGCCCTGTGCAATGATGGCGAATTCGTCGCCACCCACGCGGGCAAACAGGTCGCCGCGTCGCAAGCGTTCCTGCATCATGCTGGTCAACTGGATCAGCAACTGGTCACCGGCATGGTGACCGCAGGTATCGTTGACGATCTTGAAGCGGTCCAGGTCGAGATACAGAAGTCCATGGGCATTGTCGCTGCGTTCGGCAATATCGATCGTGTACTGCAGATGCTGTTCGAAGGAGCGTCGGTTGTGCAACCCGGTCAGGTCGTCATGATTGGCCAGGTGCGCGATACGCTTGTTAGCGCGAGCAACGCGTGCAGTGACCGTGACGGATATGATCATTGACAAGGCAAAGGCTGCACTGACCAGGTAGATCATCAGACGCTGGGTCTGCTGGTAGGTTTTCTGGTTGACCACCAGCGCTTCCTCGGCCAGTACCTTTTCCAGCTGTACCAGTTCGTTCAGGTGATTGAGAAGCACCAGTTCGTGCAACTGCACCTCATTGAGCACACTCTTCTGCGCAGCCAGGTCCTGCTTCAGTGAATAGATTTCCGAATTGGCCCGGTCATAGGCATTGGAAACACGATCATCGGCCTCGTTGATCTCCTTCAGTATGGTCTGCTCGCGTGCGTTGGCGGTAAGCTTGGTCAACTCATCACGGGTCGTCTGGTAGACGTTGGTGTACTCGATCAGTTTATCGAAGATGCGTTGACGCTCGACGGTGTCATCAGTCTGTACCAGGGAGCGCACGGCACCCGAGCGCAGGCGAATGACATTGCGCATCTGGTAGGCGCGGCTGGTTTTCTGCTCAGTGTCCTGAATCAGTTGTGACATGCCGACGTTGACAGCCTGCAGCGTCGTCATCGATAACCACGTGGCCAGGATCATCAGCGAGAACACGGCGAAAAACCCGGCGCCGATCAGAAACCTGGTGTGTTCCCTGTTTGAGTGCTGAATCGTCATCAGGGATCAGTTCTTCGGTGAACTTCCGAGAGTTCCGCCAGTGCGATTTGTGAATTGAGAATGAAATCAGGCATTGGCTAGTTGGCTTGAAGTTGTTCTGCTCGGAGGCGACGAAATGCCAGGCAGCAATCGAGTTTTCTTGTGTATCGTCAGACATCTATCGGCACGAAAGCGTTTCGGTTTACCTCTAAGTGCACGCGAGAAGCGGATGATCGGCCTGACCGGCCGCAGGCTGCCGATTCAACGCATTCCCAGTGTTCGAATGTGAACTGTGTCACGCAAATAAACCGTGCAACCAGAGTTGTCCGGGTGCCTGACGCAGACGATAAACCCAGTAGTAGGCCCCGTCACGAGTGCTGGCAATGAAATAGTCACGTCGTACATCGGCGTCGTCCCACCAGCCATTTTCGATACGTTCCGGCAAGGTGTGCAGCTGTACGGTTTCGTTCAGGGGTCGCGGCTCGCGTAACAGCCACACGGGACGGGCGGGCCAGAGACCCGGCAGTGGCTGGTGCTCCAGCAGAGCCGACATCCAGGCCTTCTCCGGGCGGTGATCGTCCCCGGGCATGGCGGTATACAGGGCGCCCCTGCCAAGCCGGGCGGACAGCCTGTCCAGTACCTGTTCGATGGTGCTGCCCTGAGCCTTGTTCTTCAGGAACAGATCTGTGCCCTGGCGCGGCAGATCGGCCAGCTCAGCGGACTTTAGGGCCAGTCGGATGACCGGTGCATCGAGTACCAGCTTGCCCAGCCGTTCCGTGGCAACCCGGAACAGATGCCGGGTATTGGCCGTGGCATCCAGAAACATCAGCGCAATACGCGTGTCCGGCCGGCGGTGGTGCGAGAGCACGATGTCCAGGTGACGCACGCCCAGGTCCCGTGCCTTGAGGTAGCCTCCCAGAGCGCCCAGCAGGCGGTTGAGAGGAAAGGCCAGGGCGGCGGTGTCCGGTGCTTCCAGGGGAAGGTCGAGTGCCTGGGAGAACGTTTCCGCTGCCTGGTAGGCTGCCCTGGGGTCTGGCAGGCGGCCATCGAGCTTGTACAGGAAGGTGGTGCATGCGCTGCCGAAGCGACGTGTCAACGCCGCTGCCGGCAGCGCGCGGAGTTCGGCCAGTGTCCGTATGCCCGACTGGCGAAGTCCCTTGAGGGTGAAGTCGTCCAGGGGGAGCCAGGTAACCGGCACTGTCGCCAGTTTCGCGGCCAGGCTCTGCCGGTCAAGGATCTGCTGCCGTTTTCCTGCCCGGGCGAACAGCAGGGCAGCTGCGGGTACCGGGGCAACGGCGTAGGACAGGGTCAGGCGCTGTTGCCGGACATGGCGGTGAATGTGCTCAAGCAGTGGCTCAAGGCCGCCGAAGAGCGTCAGGCTGGCGGCAACCTCCAGCAAGATGGTGTCCGGTGGCTCGGGGGAAACCCAGGAGGAGTAGTTCAGTGCCCACAGGGTGAGTTGTTCCAGGTGGCCCTGCTGCTGAACCTCGTCGTAGTCACTGGTGACCAGGTCGGGCACGATGGCATAGGCATTCTTCAGGGCCAGGCCCGGGCGCACGCCGCTGGCTGTGGCAACGGCATTGCAGGCAAGGATGCGTCGCCTGGGCCCTTCCTGCAGCACCACCGCACGTGGTTCGTCAGCGTCGCTGTGATCCTGCCGGTCGATGGGCAGTTGCGGAAAGTGCAGGGCCAGCCAGAGCATGGGTGTCAGCAACTGCCCGAACCGGGTCTGCTGGCCTCCGGAAAAGAGGCGCAGGACAGCTCGATGCCGGCCGGGGCCGTGGGGATGGGCCATTCGGCCCCCTGAGAGGCATCGAATTCTGCCGGATCTATGATGATGCTCTGCAGACTACCTCCGCGAAGCTTGATCATGTCCAGCACCAGCCGGGCGTTCACAATGGACAAACGCATCCGCGCAGCTACCGGTGAGTGTTCTTTCCGGGTGTGCAAGGGGCGGTATACGGTGGCCCATGTCCTGCCGGTTTCAGCCGCCAGCTGAAGACGGCGCTGCTTCTGCGCACTGCTGCGTGCCACCCAGGCGACCACGCTGGCAAACAGGCCGGAGCGCAGTACCTGTTCAGCGGCCCAGAGAGTGTTGGCATCATCCCGACTGTCAATGATCAGCAGCCGGTCCAGGCGAATACCGGCGTTGCCCAGCGCTGGCGCATAAGGAATGTGGGGCGGGTTGATGAATGCCGCCCACTGGCCTTCGGAAGTGACCCTGCTCAGGGCTGGCAGCAGCAGGCTGACCTCACCAATCCCCTGGTGGCTGGCCAGCAACTCGGTCACCCCGCCAATGCACCAGCCGCGTGCCGGCAAGGCCTTGTCCAGCGAGGAGAAACCGGTGGGAACCGACGCCTGTTCACTGTATCGATCGCGACCGCGCCACAGCGTGGGCTGGGATTTCAACAGGGCGTCAAGTGCTGGATCCATGGGTTGCAGAGGACCTCATCGGCAGTGGCTCAGGAGTCGCGACGCAGCACGCCTACATAGACACCTTCTATATGAAATTCCTCCTCGCGCAGATCGACACGGATGGGATCGAAATCATCGTTTTCGGGCAACAGGGTAACGATGTTGCCACGCCGGCGAAATCGTTTGACGGTGACCTCGTCATTGACCCGGGCCACCACGATCTGGTTGTTCTGTACGTGTTCGGTTGCATGCACGGCCAGCAGGTCGCCATCGAGTATGCCGACATCCTGCATGCTGGTACCATTGACGCGCAGCAGGTAGTCCGCATGCGGATAGAACAGGTCCGGGTCGACCGGCAGATACTCCTCGACATTGGCTTCGGACATGATGGGCTCGCCGGCAGCAACGCGGCCGACCAGCGGAATTCCATCCTCCTCGAATTCGGTGAGTACACGAATGCCCCGAGAGGTGCCGGGAATCAGTTCGATGGCACCCTTGCGCTCCAGTGCGCGCAGGTGATCATCAGCAGCCGTTGGCGAGCGGAAACCGAAGTGTTCGCAGATGTCGGTACGTGTGGGCGGGAAGCCGGTACGATCGATATGTGACTGGATCATTCGCAGAATTTCCTGCTGCCGCCTGGTGAGATCCTGCATGGCCAATCATCCGGTTGCCGATGGAGTCCTGAGTATATTTACAGTTGTCTGGCAATGCAAGCCGAATCTCGATCGGTGCCATACGCGGCCATCAAAGCTGCCGGATTCTGCGTTCGCTGTGACGATCAAACAGATGGAGCTTGCCCACGTCCAGCTTGAACGCGAGCACATCACCCGGGCTGCAGTCGACGCTGGAACGAGTCACCAGCGTAATCTCCTGGTGGGCAAATCGCAGGCGTATGACGCTGTGCGAACCCGCATACTCGATGCCGTTCACCGTGCCGCGGAACGGACCCTCCTCGTGCAGAAGAATATCGTGTGGCCGAATACCCAGCAGCACCTCCTGACCTGCCGCTGCGAGACTGCCGGCATGCAGTGGAATGCGCTGCTCGCCCACCCGAAGGCCGCGTTCGCCGTCGCCATCGATCCTGCCAGGCAACAGGTTGATGGGTCGCGTGCCAACGAAACCTGCCACGAATGCATCAGCCGGTGACTCGTGGATTTCTTCCGGGCTGCCAGACTGCACGATACGGCCCTCTCGCAGAATGATGAGCTGGTCAGCCAGTGCCAGTGCATCAACCGGATCATGTGTGGCATACAGTGTGGTCACGCGTGATTTCTCGTGCACGAGGCGTAACTCGTAGCGCAATTGCTCGCGCGACCCGGCGGCTGTTTCACTCAGTATCTCGTCACACAGCAACACCGCGGGCCGGTGGATCAATGCGCGTCCGATGGCAGCGCGCAGTCGTTGCACCGGCAACAGGGTACAAGGGCGGCAGGCGAGCACGTCGTGCAACTGCAGATCCGCAGCCGTCCTGTGGATACGCTCACGAATGTGCGCTGCCGGTATTTTGCGCAGCCGCAGGCCGAACGCCAGGTTGTCATACACGCTCTTGTCTGGATAGAGTCCGGGTTTCTGCGCAAGCATGCCGATATTCCTGTCCTTTGGCGCAAGCCCTGCAACCGACTTGCCGGCCATGAGAATGTCACCGCAGGTGACCGATTCAAACCCCGCTGCAAGCCGCAACAGGGTGGTCTTTCCCGAACCCGAGGGCCCCAGTATCACGGTGAGGCTGCCCTGTTCGGCGGCGAAGGATATGTCCTTCAGGCTGTGGCTGACACCGGACTGCCTGGCAACGGAACTGAATTCGATCGGCAGCATGTCAGCCGCTGCACGCTGGTTGCCTGCACGCGGCAACCAGCGCGCACTGGTGAAAAGGTGGTCTCTGCCGGTACAGCATGACAATGGGCCTGTAAAAAAACAAATGAGGTCCGCAGGTGCTGCAAATGATTCGCCAGTTCAGGCACGTCGCCAGTATCGGGCAGTGCTGATGTCGGGCATGCGCACAGGCTTGCGCTCAAGGGGACAGTTACATCACCGGTAAGTAACCCCCGCGCACCAGCGAGTCAACCTCGATCAGACGGTGTCAGCCGTCTGCTATTGTCTGATCGAGGTTGACTGCAGAGACGATCACGCATGAACGAACTGGACGTACGCAAGAAGATCATCAGGTTGTGCCAGCAGATGAACGCCTCCGGTCTCAACCAGGGTAGCTCCGGCAACATCAGTGCGCGTCACCATGACGCCATGCTGATCACCCCCAGCGGCATTCCCTATGACAGGCTGTTGCCCGAGGATATTGCGCGGCTGTCGCTGGACGCAGACGAAGGGGAGTGGGAGGGTCCTTGCAGGCCGTCGTCGGAATGGCATTTTCACCACTCGATTCTGCGTGCCAGACCGGACTTGAACGGCATCATTCACACGCACTCCATGTTCGCCACCATCGTGTCGATGTCACGCGACTTCATTCCGGCCTGCCATTACATGATTGCAGCGTTTGGTGGCAGCACGGTGAGGTGCGCTGAGTATGAAACCTTCGGGACGCCGGAACTGTCCGCCAGCATACTGCTTGCCATGAAAGACCGCTCGGCCTGTCTGCTGGCCAATCACGGCATGGTCGTCGGCGGCAGGAATCTGGATAACGCCATGTGGGCCGCCGTGGAACTGGAAACGCTCGCCCGCATGTATTACCACGCCAGGCTCGCCGGTGGCATGACCGTCCTGCCCGATGACGAGATGACCCGGGTGCTGGAGAGATTCAAAACCTATGGACAGGTTGACAAGCCTGCGGGCTGAGCTGCAGATTGGCACCCTGGACAGATAGCGCTGTACACAGGCTGACAGCGGCGCACGAGCGCGGCACAATGGATCGACTTTCCTCTTCATCGCCATTCTGCTCATGAGCAAACCCCGATCCCGATTCCCGATTCCGGCACTGGACGAGTTGCCCGACGACATCCGGCAGCGGATTGCAACGGTCAGCGAGAAATCCGGCTTCGTACCCAATGTGTTCCAGGTGCTGGCGCACCGGCCGGATGAGTTTCGCGCCTTCTTTGCCTACCACGATGCCCTGATGGAAAAGGACAGCGGGCTCAGCAAAGGCGAACGTGAGATGATCGTGGTGGTGACGTCCGCAATGAACAGTTGCCTGTATTGCGTCATTGCCCATGGTGCCATCGTGCGTATCCGGGAGAAGAATCCGCGGCTGGCCGAGCAGCTGGCAACCGATTACACGCGAGCGGACATTACCGAGCGGCAGATGGCCATGCTCGACTTTGCCTGCCTGGTGGCAGACCAGGCATCGGAGGTGGCCGATGAAGACTTCGATGCATTGCGGGAGCACGGCTTCAGCACGGAGGACATCTGGGATATCGGTGCCATCACCGCTTTCTTTGCGCTGTCCAACCGCATGGCCGGACTGACCGACATGATGCCCAATGACGAATTCTATGAACTGGGTCGCCAACCGGTACCGGTACCGGACAAGCCCAAACCACGGCTCGTAAAATGATCCTCTCGCCAACACGGACGACCTCATGACCATCAATGACACGCTGGACCAGTGGGACCGCCAGTACTTCTTTCATCCCTCTACTCATCTGGCACAGCATGCGCGCGGGGAAAGCCCCTCGCGGATCATTTCGACTGCCTCCGGTGTCTACATCGAGGATCGTGACGGCAGGCGGATGCTGGATGCATTCGCCGGTCTCTATTGTGTCAACGCGGGCTATGGGCGCAGCGAGATAAGCGATGCCATTGCAGAGCAGGCGAAGGAGCTTGCCTACTACCATTCGTACATGGGGCACGGCACCGAGGCGTCGATTACCCTGGCGAAGATGGTGCTGGAACGTGCACCGGACAACATGTCGAAAGTCTATTTCGGTCTGGGAGGCTCCGATGCCAACGAGACCAACATCAAGCTGGTGTGGTACTACAACAATGTATTGGGGCGTCCGCAGAAGAAAAAGATCATCTCCCGCTGGCGTGGCTATCACGGCTCGGGACTGATGAGTGGCTCCCTGACCGGACTGGAGCTGTTTCACCGGAAATTCGACCTGCCACTGCAACAGGTGGTGCATACCGAAGCGCCTTACTACCTGCGACGTCCGGATGCGGCCATGAGCGAACTGGATTTCTCCGCCTACTGCGCCACGAAACTGGAAGAGCTGATCGAGAATGAGGGCGCGGAGTCCATTGCGGCCTTCATTGGCGAGCCGGTTCTGGGCACCGGCGGAATCGTACCACCACCCCAAGGCTACTGGGAGGCCATCCAGCCGGTGCTCAGGAAGCACGACATACTGCTGATTGCCGATGAGGTCGTGACCGGTTTCGGACGACTCGGCAGCATGTTCGGATCGACGCACTATGCCATGGAAAGCGACATCATCACCATTGCCAAGGGTCTGACCTCAGCGTATGCGCCGCTGTCCGGGTCCATCGTATCGAAACGTGTCTGGGAGGTACTGGAACGTGGTACCGACGAACTCGGCCCGATCGGTCATGGCTGGACTTACTCGGCACATCCCGTGGGTGCGGCAGCTGGCGTTGCCAATCTTCAACTGGTGGACAAGCTGGGCCTGGTCGACAATGCTCGCGACACGGGCGCGTATTTCACCGCACAGTTGCGCGAGCGATTCCAGGATCATCCACACGTGGCAGAGGTACGTGGTGAAGGCCTGCTGGCCAGTATCGAGTTTGCCGAATCCGTCTCGCCTCTTGAGCTGTACGATCCTGCCCGGAAAATCGGTCCGGCGGTCGTGGCGGCCCTGGCCGGCCACGATATAATCGCCCGCGCCATGCCCCAGGGAGACATCATGGGCTTCGCCCCACCGCTGTGCATCACGCGTGATGAGATCGATACCGTACTCGATGGCGTCGGCAGGGCGATCAAGGAGGTGCTGGGCTAGACATATCCAGGGCAGCCGACGGGCATGGGCGGACGCATGCACGAATTACGTCAACCCCAGGGGAGCCTGAGCCCCCAGGGGAGCCGGGTCGGGGTGCAGGTGTCAGCTCACCTGCATCACAGAGCTTTCAGCAGGTTGGCCATCTCGATGGCCGCCAGGGCTGCTTCCACACCCTTGTTGCCGGCCTTGCTGCCGGCACGCTCGATGGCCTGTTCCATGGTTTCGGTGGTGATGACGCCGAAGGTCGTGGGTATACCGGTCTGCCACGAGGTACTGCTGATCCCCTTGCTGACTTCGCCGGCAATCAGGTCGAAATGGATGGTGCCGCCACGTATCAACACACCGAGACAGACCAGCGCATCGAACTGACCGCTTTCAGCCATCTTCTTTGCCACCAGTGGTATCTCAAAGCAGCCGGGTACCACGGCGATGGTGATATCACCATCAGCAACATCGTGGCGTAGCAGGGCGTCCTTGGCCCCGTCCAGCATGCGCTGGCCCATGAAATCGTTCCAGCGGGTACAGACGATGCCGATTCTCAGGCCGGTGCCAATGAGCTTACCTTCGATTACATGAGCCATGTGTTTTTACTCGAGTGAATGTTTGCATGCGTCGGCACTTCAACTGTCGTCCTGAACGAAGCGATGCCCCATCCTTTCAGCCTTGGTTTGCAGATAGGCCTCGTTATGTGCATGTGACCCGACCACCAGGGGTACCCGTTCGGTCACCGTGATACCCAGTGATTCGAGCGCGCGTTGCTTCTCCGGGTTGTTGCTGAGCAGGCGGAGGCGGTGCACACCCAGTTCATCGAGCATGGCCGCGGCCACATCATAGGATCGTGCATCGGCAGGAAAACCCAGTTGATGGTTGGCATCCACCGTGTCCAGTCCCTGGTCCTGCAGGGCGTAGGCGCGAATCTTGTTACCCAGCCCGATGCCGCGGCCTTCCTGCTTGAGATAGAGAATGATGCCGTCGCCCGAGGCGTCGAGTCGTTGCATGGCCGTGTGCAGTTGCGCGCCGCAATCGCAGCGCAGCGAGCCAAACGAATCGCCGGTCAGGCATTCCGAATGCGGTCGGACCATGGGCGTATCGCTCAGCGGGCCTTTTATCAGGGCAGAGTGCTCGAGGCCCTGGCGGTCGCGGAAAACGACAATCTCGAAGTTGCCGTAATCGGTGGGCAGTTGGCTGCGGCCGATTTCGGTGACCAGGGTATCCGTCGACTGGACCGTGGGTGTACCGATCGTGGCCGTGGCCATATTGCCCTGTCCCCGGGCCAGCCTGTACTGCGCCAGTTGTTCGACCGATACGATAGGCAACTGGTGTTCGCTGGCGAAGTCTGCCAGTTCACGCAGGCGCATCATGGTGCCGTCCTCGCGCATCACTTCACAGATGATGCCGGCAGGTGTCAGTCCGGCCAGCGCTGACAGGTCGACACTGGCCTCGGTCTGGCCACGGCGTTCCAGAACACCACCGTCACGTGCACGCAGTGGAAAGATGTGACCCGGCATGGCGATGTCCGCAGGCGTGGTATCCGGATTGATCATCGTGCGAATGGTGTGCGCCCGGTCTTCAGCAGAGATACCGGTGGAGACGCCATGCACAGCTTCTACGGACAAGGTGAAACCGGTACCGAATCCGCTACGGTTCTGCGCCTGCGGCACCATCATCGGTATCTGCAATCGATCCAGCAGGGCGCCACGCATCGCCAGGCAGACCAGTCCCCTGGCATGGGTCACCATGAAGTTGATGGCTTCGGGTGTGACAAAATCCGCCGCCAGCACCACATCCCCTTCGTTTTCGCGATCCTCGTCATCGACGACGATCACCATCTTTCCCTGTCTATAGGCGTCCAGTGCGTCGTCAACCGATGACAGGATGGAGTCAGTCATAGTCGCTCTCTTGCAGTCATTCCGGGATGATGCTGGATCAGCTTTTCAACGTATTTGCCCAGCACGTCCACTTCAATATTCACCTGCTCGCCGACTGCCTTGCCGGGCAGGACGATATGCGACTGGGTGTAGGCCACCAGGGTGACGCTGAACCAGTCGGCTCCGACATCGACCACCGTCAGGCTGGTGCCATCCAGTGCAATGTAGCCTTTGCTGACGATATAGCGCAGCAGCTCGGTCGGTGCGCCGATGGTGACCCACAGGGCATCCTCATCGCGGCGGAACTCGCGGATGATGCCGGTGGCATCCACGTGCCCCTGGACGAAATGCCCACCCATTCGCGTGGCAGGCGTCACTGAGCGTTCCAGGTTGACCGCCGTCCCGCGCTCCAGTGTGTCCAGATTGGTTCGTTGTCGAGTCTCCGGTGCCAGCCCGGTCATGAAGCCATGAGAGTCCAGCTCTGTCACGGTCAGGCAGACGCCGTTGACGGCGATACTGTCACCCAGTGACGTACCCTCGAGCACGGTGCTGCAGTCGATTGACAGGTCGAAGCCATCGCCACTGCGTCGACATTCCCGCACCTTGCCCAGCTCTTCCACGATGCCAGTGAACATGTCAGTCTCCGGGTGTCTCGTGAACGACAGGCGCTGAGCTCGAGGTGACCCTGCCTGGATGGATGACGCTGCCTCTTACCAGCAGGTCGTCACCAATGGTTTCGATATGGATGTCGTCGAGTCTGGTTGCCTCATCCAGCGAGTCACTTCCCAACCCGGCATAGGCGGTGCGAGCCAGTGCACCACCGATCACCGTCGGTGCAATGAAACACCAGAGTTCGTCGATCAGACCGGCGTCCCTGAACACACCCTGTACGGATGCACCGCCTTCCAGCAGCACGCTCTGGATACCGCGGTGTCCCAGTGCATCGAGTAAAGCGGCCGGCTCCACGCCCGGACCACGTGTGTTCAGCGGCAGGCTGACGACTTCGATGCCACGCGATTCGAGCGTCTGCCGATGTCGTGGGTTCATCAGGTCGGTCGTTGCCACCAGGCTGCGGGTGGGTAAGGATGCGTCCAGCAGTTTTCTGTCCAGGGGGATCCGGCCGGTACTGTCCAGGATCACCGGTCGGGGATGTCGAACGGCCTCGGCTGACAGGACAGAGTCTGGCAGGCGAACGGTCAGCGATGGATCATCTGCAATGACGGTGTCCGCCCCGACGATGATGGCATCGACTGCCTGCCGAAGTTCATGGGATTTCTGCCGGGCATCGACGCCGGTAATCCATTGACTGTGTCCGGTTCGGGTCGCGATCCTCCCATCGAGACTGGTGGCGGTTTTGGCAATCACGTAAGGCTGCCGGGTCAACACATGGCGCAGGAAGAACCGATTCTGGAAGCGTGCCTCTTTTTCCAGTATCCCGTCAGTGACCTTGACACCCTGCGCGCGCAGCCACCGTGCTCCTCCAGCGGCGCGCGGGTTGGGGTCGGCCATGGCGTAGATGACATGGGCAATGCCTGCGTCCACGATGGCCTGTGTGCACGGCGGGGTCAGGCCATGATGATTGCACGGCTCCAGTGTGACGTAGAGCGTGGCACCGACGGTGAGCGGCGTCGCCGCATCGGCTCGCCAGGACGGGTGGCTGACATTTGCCAGTGATGCATTCAGCGCATTGATCTCGGCATGTCCCTGGCCATAGACTGCGTGCCAGCCTTCGCCCAGCGTCACCCCGTCACGCACCACGACACACCCCACCAGTGGATTGGGACTGGTGCAACCCGTACCGCGGGCTGCGAGCTCCAGGGCGCGTTGCATATAGTGTTCGTGGGACTGCACTGCGTTGACTAACCCCCCGGTTTCCTTAGAGAACAGGGGCGTCAGCAGGCACTGGTTCGCCAGGGGCGGGTCCGAAGTCGGACCACGTCAGGACGAACGCATCGCGTGTACTTGCATCCGCGCGGACGAAGGGCACGCAAATTCAGTGACCAACTTCTCTCATCCGGACTATCACCGTCGGCTCTGGAATCTGACCAGATCCACCGTCTGGCGCGCCACTTGTAATGGCTGCCTCGCGGGTCACGGGCTTGGCAGAATTCGCGTGCGCTACATCTGCCCTACCGCCGGTGGGGAATTACACCCCGCCCCGAAGTATGGTACTGGATGGAAATTACGCTATTGGCGACCGCTTTGCAATGGGGCAGGTGGATAAGCGTTGTGACTGATTTCTATTAAGGCGCACTTGCCGGTCAACCTGCGAGCAGATAGCCCGGGTCCGCACCTCCTCACGGAATGATCACTACCTGCAGGCGAATACCATATCGCTCTGCCAGTTCGGTGCGCGCTTGTACTATCTGTTGCCAGTGCCCGGTACTGGCCATGCCGTGACGAATCAGCAGGTGCAGGGACACGCTCTGTCCGGCAGCGTGCGTAATGCGGGTTACCCGGCCCAGTTCGGAGGCGCTGACAAAGCCATCGGTTGCCAGCGGTTCGAGGAAGCCTGAATGCACCTGCCTGGCATCACGCAATAAACGCTGGTACAGCGCCTGCGGCGAGGCCGGGTCATTGAAGCTGGAACTGGCCAGGTCACGGCTGCGCACCACCACCAGCTCACTGCCATCGATGAAGTCGATGATGGGAAAGGATCGAATGGTCGCGGTCATGCTCGAGTAGGGTGGCAGCAGGGCGATGCCGGCCTCGATGCGGGTACCGCGTTCGGTACCGTAATACTCGACGAAATAGCTCTGGCACGAGGCCGGTCGGGCGTCCAGTAGAAATACCCCAGGCCCTGTCTGAACCCGGTCGAATCCATTGGCGGGGTGCCTCGCCGTGTCACAGGATTCCGGCGGATCGTCACCGGCCGCGATTGGACGCGGCTGGCAAGCCTGGTCTGGATACTCAAACCTGCGCCCATCCGGCAGGATCACCCTGGTACTGTTGCCCGGCAGGTGGTCGAGTACGATCTTCTCGTTGAAGTCATCGCTTATCGATTGCAGCCTGCCGTGGCGATACTCGAGTGACAGTGACTGTCCATCAGCATCTGTTATCCGGGTCGGGTAGGAGCCACGGAATTCATAAGTTCTACGTTGCCCGTCAGTCCAGTGATAATGATCCTGCAGTAGCTCGAGTGTGCCGCCTGCGCGGTTTTGCGAACGGTAGCTGCCATCGGGCCGGGCACTGAAACGGTAGCGATTACCCAGTTGGTCGAAGACGATGCGATCCGTACCTTCCCGGGTGAGTCGTACCTCATAGCGGTGCCGCCAGCTGCGTGGCAGATTATCATCCGCAGCGCCGGAACGTGTTGATACGCGCGAGAAAACCAAGGGTGAGTGCAGACTCCGGTAGTCGATGACCTGACGACAACCAGTGCCGCAGGCCGTCGACATGGCGGCGATGGGTGTAGCCTGGGCAGTCGATGTGCTGTGACCTGCCGCCAGCAGGCACAGACAGGCGCAGGCCCGTAGCGACGTCACGACCGGGTAAGGAGCGACACGTTGCCGCCGTTTATCATCGATGTCCGAGGGGTTGTCCCGTGTTTTCATGATGCCATCCCTGAGTGTCCAGTTTCCGGACGAGTCATGGTCCGGACCTGCAGTTGACGACTCGGCACTGACCTGCAGTGTTGGAAGAACGCGAAGTGTCGGGCAGTAGCGAGTGCTCTCGAGGCTAACCGGGCACCGGAAACACGGCAAGCCTGAACGCAAGTGATACCGTTCAGGCTTACAGTACTGTGCGCCGGCTCTGGCAGAATCGTGGTGACCACGCACGCGCCGTCGCGTAACGTCATTCACCTGCTCACTGACACGGAATCGTCAACGTGATTCACATCGCATCATCCGCAGGGTCGTCCTGTCGTATCCTGGCCCTCGCAGCATTGGTTGCGGCAGGCCTGCTCCTTGTGAATACACCCCGGGCGGCTGGTAATCCGGGTATCGATAACGACGGTTCCGATAATACAACTGCTAATACAACTGCGACACGACCGAGTTTCTCCAGGGGAATCCAGGGCAATATCCCTCAACGCATGGCACACCACCCTGGCCTGCAGTTGCGATCTTTCTCTGCGCTTTTCCGGGTGGTGCACGAGGATTCGGGCACCGTCCTGGATGAAGCCTCTGTACTGAGCAGTGAGCTGGGTGTGCGGGTTGACCAGTTGCATGAGGATTCTGCGAGTACCTTCATTGCAAATTACGCTGAGCACCAGATATGGTTCATGGACAGGCGGCGGCAGCTGGTCCATCAATTGCCAGTCGAGCTCGTACAGCATGACGAGGCCGACGGCATCGAGTCGGTGCAGCACGCGCCGGCCGGCTTCATTCATCACGCACCCTGCGGTGGCGCGACTGGCCGATTGCAGGGAAACGAGATGATTCATGGGCGCCTCGTGCAACGATGGATCTGCACGCTGCCTGACCAGTCAGTCGATACACAGTGGTACTCCACTACGCATTCACTGGTGTTACGTGCGCGCACTGTCGATGGTGTCGTTTCCGAGTTGACCGATATACGGGAGCGTACCCCGAAGCCAGAGAGTTTCAGACCACCGTCACACTTTCGCCGAGTTGGCATTGAGGAACTGCTCAACCCGATAGTGCCAATCAGTTCATATGTTGAGCAAAAAATCCCGTCGAAATAAGACGCAGTCAAGATTTCTGAACATTTATCCCTTGAAAAACTGCGAAACAGGTTATTGATGTCGCGCAACCAGACAAGGTGCAAGTCGAGTTCTTTTCACATCGTTTTAATTGCATTTGCAAAAGGAGAAAAAATGGTCACTCTCGATTCCACTACTTCCACGCTATCTGCCAGGACTTTTCGCCAGGACGGTCACCGAACAGACGGGCAACGGCCAAACGGACATCGGCCAGGCGGACAAGGAATCACTGGTCAACGATTAGCCCGACAAGGCATCACCGGACAAGGCATCACCGGACAGGGAATGGCCGGACGACGAACGGCCGGGCAAGGCTTAACCGAGTACATCATC
>JABDKN010000298.1 GCA_013002205.1 Granulosicoccus sp. | reverse complement strand
TACGGAAAGACCGCTCCAGTCTATCGTACTGCCCGTGGCAACTCCCGCATTGCTGATCGCCGTTATGGCAGAATAGCCCACAGGAACCACATCCTGTACCGATACGCCCGTACCCGCACTTGGCCCCGCATTGCTCAAGCTCAGGGTGAAGGTCACCACATCGCCTACGTTCGGCGTACCGTTACTTACCGTCTTCACGATCGATAGATCCGCCTGTTGGGGTACGATAACGAAGTTGTCCTCGTCATCGTCCGCCGCACCGTCGCCCAGGTCATCCGATGTTTCGTCCGTATTAGGATCACTGTCCACATCGTATTGGTCGGCTGCCGTGATCTGAGTGAAGTTCTCGTACTCTCCGGCTGCGCCCGTTGGCGCATTCACCGTAACGTCATAACTGACCGTGACGCTCGCACCATTGGCAAGGGACAGACCTGTCCAGTCTATCGTGTTACCGGTGGCAACGCCTCCATCATTTATCGTGCCTATGGTCAAGCCTGATGGCACCACATCCTCTATGGCCACACCAGTGGCATCGTCAGGACCATTGTTGGTCACCGTTACCTCATAGGTAACCGTGTCACCGACATTTGGCGTCGCACTGCTTGTCGCACTGATGCCTTTTGCAATCTCTAAATCTATCTGGGTCGGAACGACCGTCTCGGTATCCTCATCGTCATCAGCAACACCATCCCCTAGATCGTCTACCGTCTCATCACTGTTCGGGTCACTGTCCACATCATACTGATCACTCGCCGTGATCTGTGTCGCATTGGTATACTCACCTGCAGCTCCCGTTGGCGCATTGACCGTTACTTGATACGTAAGGGTCGTTCCTGCCAATGGCACGCTGGCCAAGTCCCAGGTGATGGTCGTATTGCCCGCATTGTAAACACCGCCGTTGTCGATGCTACCGCCTACCAGGGTATACCCTATAGGAAGTACGTCTTCTACGGACACATTGGTCGCTACATCCGGTCCTGCATTGCCCACAGCCAAGCTAAAGGTCAACACGTCACCGACGTTCAAGCTACCACCGTTATCATCCACATAGGATTTAACAATCGACAGGTCGGCCTGGGCCGGTGCTATGGTAAAGTCCGTCTCATCGTCATCGGCCACTCCATCGCCAAGGTCATCTGCCGTCTCATCCGTAGATGGATCACTGTCCACATCATATTGATCACTCGCCGTGATCTGTGCGTTGTTCGTGTATTCTCCGGCAACACCTGTCGGGGCATTGACCGTCGCTTCATAGGTCAGCGTGATACTGCCTCCCGTTGGAACAAACAAGCCTGTCCAAGTCGCCGTGTTACCAACTCCCGTACCCGCATTGTTCACCGTACCCAGCGTTAGACCAGCAGGTAAAACATCTTCTACCGATACGCCGGTGGCGTCATCCGGGCCTGCGTTGCTGATGGTCAGCTCATAGGTAAGGGTATCGCCTACATTTGGCGTGGCACTGCCCGAGGCCAGACCCTTGGCTATGCTCAGGTCCGCTACCGCAGGCGCTATGGTTATCTCATCCTCATCATCATCCGCCAGTCCGTCGCCCAGGTCGTCAACACTGCCGTCCACTGTCGGATCACTGTCCGGATCGTACTGGTCGCTCGCCGTGATCTGCGCGGCGTTGGTATACTCGCCCGCAGCTCCCGTCGGCGCATTGACCGTCGCCTGGTAGGTTACCGTAACGCTGCCATTGTTGGCCGCTACCGTTAAACCGCTCCAGCTCGCCGTGTTACCGGCCGCCGTACCACCATCGTTGACCGTACCCAAGGTAAAGCCCGATGGTAAAATATCTTCTATCGCTACACCCGTGGCCACATCAGGGCCCGCATTGGTCACCACCAAGGTAAAGGTTACCGTATCGCCCACATTTGGTGTGGCATTATCTATACTCTTGACTATGCTCAGGTCCGCCTCCTGGACCACGACACCTACACTGGTCTCGTCGTCATCGGCTATACCGTCGCCCAGGTCGTCCACCGTCTGGTCCGTCGATGGGTCACTGTCCACATCAAACTGGTCGCTGCCAGTGATCTGGGCCGTGTTGATGTACTCGTCCGTGGCTCCCGTTGGAGCTTCTACCGTTACATCAAAGGTCAGTACCAATGTAGCACTGCCTACCGGTACGGAAAGACCGCTCCAGTCTATCGTACTGCCCGTGGCAACTCCCGCATTGCTGATCGCCGTTATGGCAGAATAGCCCACAGGAACCACATCCTGTACCGATACGCCCGTACCCGCACTTGGCCCC
>JABDKN010000286.1 GCA_013002205.1 Granulosicoccus sp. | reverse complement strand
GAGCCGACTCTTCGAAATGCGGAGCACCGCGTACCTCAAGGGGTCGGACCATGAAAGTTAGCTTAAGCTAACTTTCATGGTCCGACCCCTTGAGGTACGCGGTGCTCCGCATTTCGAAGAGTCGGCTCGCAGCTCGCTCGAATTCGAAGGCGAGACGTTTGCCCGTGTACAGCTTCTCTGCAGGCGCTTCGGCCGAGACGATCAGTTTCACGTGCCGATCGTAAAACTCATCGATCAGATTCACGAAGCGCCTGGCGGCATCGTCGCAGGTATTGTCCATTATCGGAATGTCACTGATCATCACCGTCTGGAACAGGGTTGCAATCTCGATGTAGTCTGCAGTCGACCGGGTCGTATTGCACAAGGTATCGAAGCTGAACCAGACCAGGTCCGCGGATCGGCCCAGGACTGGCAGTTCCCGGCCCTGGATGTTGACTGATGTGTCCTCAGAGCTGAATTCGGTTCGCAAGTGGTCAAAATGCGCTTGCATGGCTTTTTTAATTCGTGCATTAGCCTGTCCATTGACGAAGCGGCTCACGAAATAAATTGGCTGTGTCTGCATGATGCGCAAACGGTAATCGGTCACGCCGACCATCTCCACCACATCCGTATGGTTGCAAATCTGCGCAATTGCCGGCAGAAAACGAGCCCGTTGCAACCCATTTTTATACAAACCGCTCGGCGGCACATTGGAGGTAGTGATCAAAGTCACGCCCCGATCAAACAGGGCGGTCAGAAGCCCGCCCAGTAACATGGCATCAGTGATGTCATGGACATGTATCTCGTCAAGCAACAGCAGTCTTGCTCTCGCCGCCCAGTCATCGGCAACTCGGTCCATGGGATTCTCCACACCCTCAAGCGCCCTGAGATCTGCATGGATTCGCTGCATGAATCGATGAAAATGCAACCTCGTCTTCTGCTCCAGCGGTAGCGCCTCGAAGAACAGATCACACAGATGTGTCTTGCCGCGACCCACACCTCCCCAGAGATACAGGCCCCTGACCCCATCCACTTTCTGCTCGGTTGGTTTGATCCAGCGCGCAAACAGTGAGCGTGACGGCTGTCGCCAGGCGCCGCGTCGTACCAGCTCGTCACCAATCTCTTCCAGGTGTTGCATGACGGCACGCTGTTCAGCGTCAGGAGTCAGTACTCCGTCGCGAATCTGGGCCTCATAACGCTGGAAAGGCACGAAAACGCTCTAGAATCCGGTACTGGAGGACCCTGAGGAGCGAATGGAACGTATCGCCTCCTTCTGACGTTTGAGGACGTACTGATGGATGCAATCGGATTCCTCAGGAGTGAGATTGACGAAAACACATTGTATAAACTCACCCTTTTTATCCGGCATGGCATCCACGTATCCCGCCACAGGTACATTGGCACTGGGCAGATCCAGACTGAACGGGTAACGGCGACCGGAGGCAACAATTTCCACAGGCAGTGAAAACCCGGTTGCACTGATGTCCAGAACCCGGGTCAGTTTGCCGTCGATCTGCAGGATGATCGGATCGTCTGGATCTGGAACCACCTGATAGGCAGTGCGCCCGCTGGCAGCAGCCTTGATCGTGATGTCATTCATGATTTGAGTACTTTACCGTCTGAGACCCGGTGGTACCAGCACACCAAGCCGGCTACGCAGTCGCTGGACGTTGTTGTCTTCGAGAATCATCGCACCACCACGGTAGGCAATTTCTGCAATGATCAGTTCTCGCATGTGTGCAGCCCGCAAACGCCCTATGAGAATACACATCAATATTGCAAGACTGACTCCACAGACGAAGGGCAGGACGGTCGGCCCCAATACGCCGCCTTCCGTCTGCGACACATAGAGCAGCAGAGATCCCAGTGTGCCTATCAAAACCGCGTAGATGGCAGTGAATGCGAAGACATCGGATGTCATCTGATGATACAGGCGTTCGCTGGCCAACCGCCGCTCAAGCGCAAATCGCAGGGTAGCTTCGTCCGATGCCTGCCCGATTAGAAAACACACCTCTTCCACCTGATCCGAGTTGGAGCGGATGTCGGCAACACCCATGAGACCATCCCGCCGACTGACATCACACACTTTCATCATTGCCCGGATCATCTGCTCCGGTGCCGTACCGCCGCGCACACCGCGAACCAGGGCCAGTTGCAATGCCTGCGCTATATGCGTGGTGGAAAACGTCAGCAGCAAACCTGCCAGCGCGCCGCCGAAAACGACGATGACCGGTTGCACGACATCGACCAGATCCTCGGTACCGCTGAGAAACATGGCCAATCCAATGGTCAGCAAGGCCGCCGCCAGGATTAGCGGAATGACTTGCCAGACTTCTACGCTCTGTGGTTTGCGCACAAATAGTTCTTCTGAAGTCGTCAGTGACACTGGGGTGTGGCCGCCGGATGATGAAGGGCTCGTCAGCGATGCAAAACTGTGCTGCCCGGGTGAATCGTCTCCAGAGAATAGCAGAATACCCGCAATATCAAAGTCGGATTTGGACCTGTTCGGCGGTAGTTCAAGGTTCCTGGAAATACAATGGAATGCCTGCTAGTTCGCGAGCTCGAGCCACGGTGGTACCTCACGGCCTGCCTCATTCAATTGTCGATCCAATACCCGCGCTCCCGGGTGCATGCCGGACAATTGACGCCAGAACGCCGGCGAATGATCCAGATGTCGCGTATGCGCCAGTTCGTGCAGCAACACGTAATCCACAAGTTCAGTACTCAGGAACATCAGTTTGTAGTTCAGGCTGATGGTGCCACTGGATGAACAACTGCCCCACCGTGTACGTTGTCCGCGGATCTGCACGCGACGGTAATCCAGGCCATGCAATGTGGCGAGTTGATCCAGTCGAGCCGGCAGGAAATCCAGCGCCAGCCGTTTCAGGTACGCTGCCAGCTCGGTGGCAACAGCCGCCTTGTTTCCCGGGCAGGCTGTAATGACGGCGGCGACGCTCGACGTCGCCCGGGAGCGAGTCTCTTGGCCGTTCCGCGAGTCAAAGCAGATCTGGATTTCCTGCCCGATCGCCGGTAGAGTCAACGTCTCTGGCGGCCATTGCCGGTAGCGCAAAGGGGTCTGCCGCTCCAGGTCGGCCAGCGCGGTTTCTATCCACACGCGGTTTTTCTCGACGAAATCCGGCACATGCCGACGGGCAAGGCGCTTGGGGATAGTCACGACCAGGCCACGCCCCGGCAATACTTTCAAACTCAGCCGCCGCGCCCGGCTGGAAACGATCAGCTGATAATCCAGTTCCGGCAGGAAATCGAGTGGGAGTTGAGACGCCACGATAAATGGTTCGCACAGCAAAGAACTGGAAGTCTAGCGCCCGGTGAGGCCGATGTGCGTAGTGCCGGTAATTAACCTCATTGAGGTTAAATCACGAGATAAGCGCGTATGCGCTACGCTATTGACCACGAATCATTTCACATCTGGCACACCATGTCATTACTGACCATCACCAGTATTCTAATCACTGTTTCGGCGATTTTCGCTTACGTGAATTACCGGACACTGAAACTGCCCAATACCATTGGCATCATGGTGATATCCCTGGTGTTTTCACTGGTGCTGGTCATACTGGGCAATCTGGGGTATGGCGACGCTGAACGCATCGCCAGCGACATCATCAGTCAAATAGATTTCGATGATGCCCTGCTCAACGGCATGCTCGGATTTCTGCTGTTTGCAGGTGCCGTGCACATCAATCTGGACGAGTTGCTGCGGCGTAAGTGGACGATCGGAATACTGGCCTCAGTGGGCGTACTCTGCAGCATGTTCCTGGTGGCAGGGGGTGCCTACTTCGTCTTCCAGTGGTTCGGATTCAGCGTACCCTTCATCTTTTGCCTGCTGTTCGGCTCACTCATCTCCCCCACAGATCCCATTGCCGTCATGGGCATTCTGAAAACGGCAGGTGCCAGCAAATCACTGGAAATCACCATTGCCGGTGAATCGCTGTTCAATGACGGCGTGGCAATCGTCATATTTCTTGCCATTTTTGGCATGGCTGTCAATGGCGAGGCATTCAATGCAGAGCACATCGCCATCCTGTTCGTGCAGGAAGCCTTTGGCGGCGCCCTGTTCGGCATTGCCTGCGGCTGGCTGGTGCTGCAGATGCTCAAGCGAGTGGACAATTATCAGGTGGAGATACTGTTGACCCTGGCTCTGGTGGCCGGTGGTGCGACAGCGGCCGCCGGCCTGCATCTGTCCGCACCAATAGCAGTGGTCATGGCTGGACTGATGATCGGCAATCACGGTCGTCGCGCCGCGATGAGCAACACGACCATTCAGCACCTGGACACTTTCTGGGAACTGATCGACGAAATACTCAATGCGGTGCTGTTTCTGATCATCGGGCTCGAGGTCATGGTACTGAGCCTGGATCTCAAGACATGGCTCGCCGGTCTGATCATGGCATTTCTGGTATTGACTGCCAGGCTGATCTCGGTGGGTATACCCGTGAGTGTCCTGCGGCGACTGAGCAGTGGTTTTCACCCGCATGCGATCAAGATATTTACCTGGGGCGGACTGAGAGGTGGCATTTCAGTCGCTCTGGCACTTTCCATACCGGCAGGTCCGGAACGCGACATCATCGTCTCTGTGACCTATGTCGTGGTGATTCTCTCAATATTGGTCCAGGGATTGACGATAGGTAAACTGGTCAGGGCGACGGCAGAAACGCCAAGCGCTCACTGATTGATGACAAGGGGCGCAGGCGCCCGGGACACCTCTGCGCCGGCCTTGCGCACGCCAGAGGCAGCCGCACCAATCCGATCATTGGTGACAAACAATGCATGTATGGCCCGTTGCAGCTCATCAGGACTGACCGGTTTATGCATCACCGACAGCCCGGTGCCCGATACCTCCTTCAGCCGTTCCGGAGAGGTGTCCCCGGTTATGACGATGGCTGGAATATCGTGCTCTACAGACTCGCGAATCGCTGCCACGGCATCCACGCCATTGTGATTGTCACGTAGCCGGTAATCAGACAGAATTACCTCCGGAATCTCCTCGGTCAGGGCAATCACTTTCAAGGCGTCACGGGCAGATTCAGCCAACAGGACCTTGCAGCCCCAGTTCTCCAGCATATGTCGCATGCTCTGCAATACCTGCATCTCATCATCGATGACCAGTACCCGACGTCCGGCAGCCTGCAAGGGTAATTCAGGACCCGGTTCGTGCGCTATCTGCGCAGGATCTCCACCTGGAACGATCAGGCGAAAAACGGTACCCTGACCCTCTACCGACTCCATTTCAAGCGGCAGGTCCATCAGTTCGCAAAGTCGTTTAACGATGGCAAGTCCCAGTCCCAGTCCCTGACTGCGGTCTCGCTCCGGGTTATTGAGCTGGTAATACTCGGAGAATACGTCTTCAACTGCCTCCTCGGGGATACCCATGCCGGTATCCTGCAGAGTCACCAGTTTGGAACCATCCACGTGATCAGCGCAACGCAGGATGATCGTTCCGCTGGTGGTGTACTGCACAGCGTTTGACAACAGATTTCGCAGCACCCGTTCAAGCAGAATGGCATCGGTGAAGAGCACATGCTCCTGCGCATCGACCTGCAGGGTGAGGTTCTTCTCTTCGGTCTGCTGCGTGAACTGTGCACGCAGTCCATCGAACATCAGGCTCGCAGGTATATGGACCGGGTTGAATTCGATGATTTCCGCATCCAGCCGGGAGACATCCAGCAGACTGTTGAACAGTCCGTTGAGCGCCTCCGCCGACTTGCTCATGTCATTGATGATATCCAGCTTGGCCTGCTCCTTCTCGCGGTGACGCAAGGCGCTCAAAAACAGTCCCATGGCATGCAGTGGCTGACGCAGATCATGGCTGGCAGCAGCCAGAAAGCGGCTCTTGGCAATCACCGCGCGCTCGGCAATGCGTTTCTCGCCTGCCAGCCGTTTCATCAGCTCCTCATTGACCAGCTGGGATCGGATGAGCTTGCGGTTCTGGCGATTTCCGCGCGATGCCAGAATCAGATTGACCACCACGAACACGATCAGGAGCACGCCTGTCAGCACCATGGACTCATTCCCGGAGAGCAGATGGGCGATACTGAGCGGCAGTACGAGCGGAATCGAAAAGGACAGAAACGAGGGCAGATAAATACTGCCTGAGGCAGCGCTTACGGCAACCATTCCGGCAAATATCGAGGATATGAGCAACAGGTGTTCGGTACTGTAGAGGTGATAGAACATCAACGGCCACGAGCCCCAGATCATGCCTGCAGTGAGCGTTCCCAGCCAGAAGAGCGGTCCCCACACGTGTCGCTCGCGGGCTTCCGCATCGGAATTGAAGTAGGTGTAGATGACCCAGACCCTGAGCAGCGTGGACAGGACAACGGCACCCAGCCACATCAGCAGAGTCGATTGCGGCAGCAGTCGCCAGAGAAACAGTGTAATAATGACCGCGCACACGGTGGCACCGGCAATCAGCACCAGTCCCTGGTTATAGATCAATCGAATCTGTTCGTGGTATATCTTGCGCTCGAGTTCCACCAAGGCACACTCTCGGTTCCGTTCCGACGCCCAGTATGCCACTAAGGCGGGTTTTTGGCGCGTTGTGGAGCTCAGTACGACCGGCAATTACTGCGGCCTGCAGACCCGGATCAGCCCACTGCTGCGCAAGCTGCGAACGCGATCACAAGCGGAGCCGGATGTGACTCAGCCTCGTTACTTGGATACCATAAAGTTTTTACTCCACTGGAATACTCGATCAGGAACATGACCCAGGAAATCATTCTTCACTATAAACTGGCCGACGGCACCATCCGCACGGTCGATGCCAGAGTGGGAGACAGCATCATGGATACTGCCATACAGAATGACATCGACGAGGTGGTGGCGGAATGCGGTGGAAACCTGATCTGTGCGACCTGTCATGTGTATCTGGACGAGGGCACTGCCGCCCTGTTTGAAGAACCGGACGATATGGAACTTGAAATGCTGGAAGGGGTCGCCGCAGAAAGGCGGGAACACTCGCGGCTCAGTTGCCAGTTGATCGTCAGGGCGGAACTCGCTGGGCACACCATCGAAACTCCGGAGCGGCAATAACGTGCGCCGCATATTGCGCGTATCTGCCGTATCCGTCGATGGGCCGATATAGCCCATGCGCTCACCGTCGACACAGCAGCCCGGGGATCGTGTAGCCCCGATAACGGCATTCGATCGCATGGGGGAGGAGAACGCCTTCGCGGTGCTGGCGCGTGCCGGCGAACTGGCAGCCAGTGGTCGGGATATCATCAATCTGGGCATCGGCCAGCCCGATTTCCCCACCCCGGCGAATATCGTGGAGGCGGCAGTCAGGGCCTTACGTGATGGTCAGCACGGGTACACGCCCGCCGTGGGAATTGCTCCGCTTCGCCATGCTGTTGCCGAGGATCTGGCACGACGCCATGGCGCTGCAGTGAATCCGGAAAACGTGATGATCGTTCCGGGAGGCAAGGTCACGATGTTCGCCGCCATCCTGATGTTCGGCGAACCCGGAGTCGAAATTCTCTACCCCGATCCCGGATTTCCCATCTATCGCTCAATGATCGAATTCACCGGGGCAACGCCTGTTGCAGTTCCCATTCGCGAAGACAATGCGTTTGCCTTTTCCGCTGAGGAAACGTTGTCGCTGATCACTCCGCGTACACGTCTGCTGATCATCAATTCACCGGCCAATCCCTGCGGCGGGGTCACCCCGCGCGGGGAGTTCGACAAACTGGTGGCCGGGCTCAGCCAGCATCCACAGGTGGCTGTCCTGTCCGATGAGATCTACGATCAGATGACCTACGACAATGCCGAGCACGTATCATTGCTGGGTTACCCGGACATTCGTGAGCGCCTGATCCTGTTGAATGGCTGGTCGAAGACCTATGCGATGACCGGCTGGCGCCTGGGCTATTCTGTGTGGCCGGACACGCTCTTCGAGGCGGTCAGAAAACTGGCCGTCAACTGCTGGAGCTGCGTAAATGCTCCAGCCCAGTTTGCCGCACTGGAAGCTCTGACTGGCCCACAGGATACGGTCAGCGCCATGATGCAGGCATTCGATGAACGTCGACGCCTCGTGGTAGACCGGCTCAACGACCTGGACGGTGTCAGTTGCGTTACACCCATGGGGGCGTTCTACGCCTTCCCCAACATCCGCGGCACGGGCTGGAAATCCAAGGCACTGGCGAGCGCCCTGCTGGAGCAGGCGGGTGTGGCAACCATCGGCGGGCCGGACTTCGGAATTCATGGTGAAGGGTATATACGCCTGTCCTACGCCAACTCGCTGGACAATATAGAACGGGCAATCGATCGCATCGACACGTTTCTGCGGCAATAAAACGCAACAGGAACCGCCTCAGATGTGCTCTTTGGCATCGCAAAAGCTAGGAGTGTAGCCATGGTTCAAAGCCCCATGCCGGATATCGCATCGCGCGTCTACGATCATAATTTCAAGCTCGATCCGATTGTGCGCAGCCTGCTCGATACTGATATCTACAAACTGTTGATGCTGCAGACCATCTGGAAGGAAAGGCCGAACGTGCCCGTCACGTTCTCATTGATCAACCGAACACGTAGTGTGCGCCTGGCTGACGAAATCGAGGAACAGGAACTGCGGGCACAACTGGATCATGCACGCACCATACGCATGACCAAGAAGGAACTCATCTGGCTTACGGGTAATACCTTCTATGGCCGTGAGCGATTGTTCAGCAAAGAATTCATCGAATGGCTCCGGCACTATCAACTGCCCGACTACCAGCTGCGCGTCGAGGACGGTCAGTATCTGATCGACTTCGCTGGAGACTGGGCTGAGGTTACTCTGTGGGAGATTCCGGTGCTCTCCATCATCAGTGAGTTGCGGTCTCGCTCGGCCATGCACGGCGTCGGTCGCTTCGAGCTGGACGTTCTTTACGCACGAGCCAAGGCCAAATTGTGGGAAAAAGTGTTGCGCCTGGATGAGCTTCCGGAGCTGAAAATTGCCGATTTCGGTACGCGCAGGCGTCACAGTTTTTTGTGGCAACGCTGGTGCATTGCCGCCATGAAAGAGGGCCTGGGTGACAAGTTCACAGGCACCAGCAACGTGCTGATGGCCATGGATCTGGACCTGGATGCAATTGGCACCAATGCACACGAGTTGCCCATGGTGGAAGCTGCATTGGCGGAAAGTGATGAGGACTTACTGCAATCTCCCTATCGGGTACTCAAGAACTGGAGTCGTACCTACGATGGCAATCTGCTGATCGTGCTGCCGGACACCTATGGCAGCACAGCGTTCTTGAACAAGGCACCGGACTGGGTGGCCGACTGGAGTGGATTTCGCATCGATTCGAAGGAACCCATGGCCGGTGGCGAGGAACTGATTCAGTGGTGGACGGAGCGCGGTAAAGATCCCAAGGAAAAACTCCTCATCTTCTCCGATGGCCTGACTGTCGATACGATCGAGCAGGTATACAAGCAGTTCAATGGCCGGGTTCGGTTGAGCTTTGGCTGGGGCACCCACCTGACCAACGACTTCAGCGACTGTGCGACCGTTTACAACCCCCAGCTCAAAGCCATTTCGCTGGTGTGCAAAGTGACGCATGCCAATGGCAGACCCACGGTCAAGTTGTCAGACAATTTCGACAAGGCTACCGGGCCTGCCGAAGAAATAGACCGCTATCGATCCATATTCGGCGGCGCCAACATGCAGCATCAGGAGGTTGTCGTCTGATGCAACAATCCGGCAGCGACCTGCAAAAACGGCCAGGTAAGCCGGTATGCACGCAATGGGTTTGACCTTGCAATAACGGACCACTGTCTAGCGGGGCCACGGGCGCGCCAGCCTGCGTATCACGCCGAGCATCACGAACAGAAATACCAGCGGAAACACCACTGTCTGCATCAGAAAGACCACCACCAGATTGATGGTGCTTTCGCTGACAGATTCCGCGGCCTGACGATATTCATCAAGCCGTCTGTCGACATCAACCTGTGCCAGCACATTGTCGTACAGCGCCCGGGCACGATCCATCAGGGTCTCTGGCGTATCCTGCCGCTCGGCCCTGACTTCATCATTGATCTGGCCGATGGCCTGCTGTGCCTCGGACAGCGCGGCCGAAGCAGCTATATAGTCCGCTTCGAGAAACGTGCGATAAACCCAGTCGTTGGCCACGCTGATGGCGGGCATCATGAATCGCAGCAGCAGCACGAAAATGAAAAGTCGCTGGATGACCCCACGACACCAGTGCAGGCGCCTGAACTGTACACAGGCCATCAGTAGTAATCCGATCAGCCCCAGTGCGACCAGAAGGCCTTGCCAGGCACTCATGGACAGCAGCACTTTCTGCACACCCAGCGAGCTGCTGGCCAGCATCATGATCCAGGAGAATCGCTCGACCAGGTCATTGACCGGGTCCAGAATTTCACCCGGCGCGAAATTGATACCGACACCGGCAGGCTGCAATGCAACTTCGGTACCTTGTGCCACCGAGATTACCCCGTTCAGGCCACGTGCCAGTGCATAGCCGACCAGTGCCCGTTTGAATGCCTCATCCACATGTGCACGGCCAACTTCATCGGTACCAGGCAACCAGGCCAGCACCACCACCAGCGCAATGGAAAGCAGTGTCAGTGCCGGAGCTGCCCGCAACCGGCCAGAGGGCGATTCATCCGGTGCCGGTATACTCTGCCGGGTCATCAAATGCTGCGCGGGATCAAGCGGTCGTCGAATCGGTACTCATCCTCACTGCCTCCAGAGCCCTGGAAAAGCGCGTCACAGCCCCATCGACATCCGTCAACTTGTCCAGACCGAACAGACCAACCCGAAACGTCTTGAAATCGGCCGGCTCCCCCACTTCAAGTGGCACACCGGCTGCAATCTGTAAGCCGGCAGCGGCAAATGCCTTGCCTGTCTGCACCTCATCCTTGTCCGTATAATAGACCGCCACACCCGGTGCCTGGAACCCATCCGCGGCAACGCTGACGAAGCCGGCCTCGTTCAACAAGGTGCGAACCCGCCGGCCAAGCTCGACCTGCCGCTGTCTCAGCGTATCGAAGCCCAGCGTCGCCATCTCGTTCATCACGTTGCGGAATACGATCAGACTGTCGGTCGGCATCGTCGCGTGGTAGGCATGTTTACCATCGAGATAGGCTTCCATGATCTGCGACCATTTTTTCAGGTCCATGGCGAAGCTGTCACTGGTCGTATTTTTCATGACAGACCAGGCGTGTTCGCTGAGCATGACCAGTCCGGCGCAGGGAGACGCACTCCAGCCTTTTTGAGGGGCCGACACCAGCACATCGACGCCCAGTGTCGTCATGTCCACCCAGGCTGTACCCGAGGCAATGCAATCGAGCACGAACAGTCCTCCGTACGCATGCACAGCCTCTCCAACCGCTTTCAGGTAGCTGTCCGGCAGCATCAGGCCGGCCGAAGTTTCCACGTGGGGCGCGCAGACCACATCCGGCTTGTCGCGTCCGATGACCTGCACCAGTTCATCCAGCGGAACCGGGGTATACGGTGACTGGTGCCCCGGTTGTGCCGGGCGGGCGCACAACACGTCATGCACAGACGGTATGTTCCCGCTGTCGAAAATCTGTGACCAGCGGAAACTGAACCAGCCGTTACGCACCACCAGACAGTGCTTGTCCCGGCAGAGTTGCCTGGCAACCGCCTCCATGCCAAAACTGCCGCTGCCGGGTACGATCACAGCCCGATGCGCGTGGTAGACCTCAATCAGCGTCGCATGGATGTCACGCATCGTCTGCTGGAACTGCTGGGACATGTGATTGACAGACCGGTCGGTGTAGACCACCGAGTATTCGAGCAGGCCATCAGGGTCCACATTGTCTAGTAATCCGGCCATGGGCTTATTCCGTTCGCGTAAGAGGCATTACGATATCACTTGCATCGGCCCTGGCGGCAACCCGTGACGTGTAAAAGACACTGTCAGTCGAAAAAACTCGTCCACTCGTCAATTGGTGCACGTTCGGTGACCAGCGAATTCTCGACGGCATCCGGATCGGCCTGGCCCAGGGCCATGCCGCACAGGAGTACCTCTTCGGGTGAAATCGGCAATATCAGTCTGGCAACCTGGTGATAATCCGCCCAGGCTGCCTGCGGACAGGTATGCAATCCGCATTCACGTGCCAGTAGCATGATGTTCTGCAGGAACATGCCATAGTCGAGCAAGCTGCCGGGCGCAAGATCCCGGTGGATTGTGAACAGGAGACCCACTGGCGCATCGAAGAACCGAAAATTGCGACGATGCTGCCCCCGTATGCGTTCACGTTCTCCCCTTTCGATGCCAAGCAGATTGTACAGACCCCAGCCGACCTGTCGTCGCCTGGACAGATAAGGTTCGAACCAGGTGGTCGGATAGTATCGGGTCTCGCTGGTGTGCTCAACGGATTGTTCGTCAAACGCTGCGCAGGTTTCATCGCAGAGCCGCTGCCGTGTAGCGCCGGTCAGGACATAGGTGTGCCAAGGTTGCATGTTGGTCCCGCTGGGCGCGCGAGCCGCGCGCTCCAGCAGGCTATCGATGTCTGCGCGCGGAACCTCCGCAGGCAGGAAGGCACGCAGCGATCGTCGCGAACTGATCGCTTCACTTACGGTCGTGGACGGTGCATTGGAGAGGTGATCAGTCATGACGATGATGTGGCAAACAATGATGTTCAGTGAAAAAGTTCACGGCTGGCACCGCAATAGCCTGCCGCGCTCACCGATTCCCGGATCATAGTATTCTGTCCATACCCGGACCTGACCAGAGCACAGCGCTTTCTCATGAAGATACTCATCATCGGTGCGGCCGGTATGATCGGCGCCAGACTGACCCAACGACTTCTGCAGAATGGAAATCTCCATGGCCGAAGCGTACAGCAGCTTAATCTGGCAGATATCGTCGATCCCTCCGTGACCGGCACGTCCATTAAAGGCACGTCCGTGACCGGCAATGGCACCGGAGTCGAAATTCACACACGGGCGGCCGATCTGGGCACACCCGGCGTTGCCCAGGAACTCGTCGCCGATGAACCGGACCTGATCTATCACCTTGCCGCCATCGTCTCGGGAGAAGCCGAAGCAGATTTCGACAAGGGATATCGCATCAATCTCGATGGTACACGATCTTTGCTGGAGGCCATCCGTAAACGACACGAGACTACCGGCTATACACCGCAGTTACTCTTCACGTCGTCGATTGCTGTGTACGGTGCCCCGTTCCCGGCCCGTATCGACGACGAATTCCACCAGACACCCATGACCAGTTACGGCACTCAGAAAGCTATCTGTGAACTGTTGCTGGCAGATTACAATCGTCGGGGTATCGTCCGCGGGGTCGGGCTGCGGCTGCCGACGATCTGCATACGCCCTGGCAGGCCCAACCTGGCTGCATCCGGATTCTTCTCGAACATTCTGCGGGAACCGATCAACGGCCAGAGTGCGATCCTGCCTGTCGAGGATACCGTACGCCACTGGTTTGCCAGCCCGCGGGCCGCTGTGGGTTTTCTTATCAAGGCTGCATCACTGACGCCCGATGAACTGGGGCCCAGGTGTAATCTGAACCTGCCGGGGTTGAGTGCCACCGTCAAAGAACAGATCGAATCACTTGAACGGGTCGTCGGATCTGACGCGGTTAAACTCATCCACCGTGAGCCGGATGCCACCATCAGGGCTATCGTGGCCAACTGGCCGGAGTCATTTGATACGCGTCGAGCCACGGCACTGGGTTTCGTTGCTGAGACCTCGTTTGACGATATCATCAAGGTCTATCTCGAGGACGATTGGTCAGGCACGTGATCGCTGAACCCGTCTCCGCATCGACCAGGCAGGTAAGGTACGGATTATTTTCCCTGGCGGGAAAACCTGTTCAGCGAATCTTCGTATCAGATAATCATCGGGCGGGTAATCATCGGGCGGGCCAGCGTTACTGACAGGAACAACTGAGCCCGATGCACACTGGCTTGCCAGTGAACGCTTTCCAATGTCGTATTTCAATCAATGCAGTGTAACCTCCAAAGTCCACAGCCATGCTGATCAAACTGACCGACGTGTCGATGCACTACGCCATGGCGGAATCGTCTGTTACCGTGCTCGATCACCTCGACATGGCAGTGGACAGCGGGGAACGGGTGGCCATCGTGGGACCTTCAGGTTCGGGAAAATCCACGCTGCTGCTGTTGCTCACTGGATTGGAAAAACCCAGTGCGGGCCAGATCGTCATTTCCGGTCAGTCTCTGGATGCCTTGAGTGCCGATGAACGCGCCGATCTGCGGCGTACGCAAATCGGTATCGTCTTCCAGTCCTTTCACCTGATACCCACCTTGAGTGCGTGGGAGAATGTGGCCCTGCCATTGGACATCAGCGGACTGGCGGACAGTCGAGGCCGCGCTGCGCGGATGCTCGATGCGGTGGGACTGTCCTCCAGACTTGATCACTATCCCGCCCAGTTGTCCGGTGGCGAACAGCAACGTGTCGCCATCGCACGAGCGCTGGTACACCAGCCACGTCTGCTGGTTGCGGATGAACCCACAGGGAACCTGGATGACGCTACCGGGGCCAGCATCATGCCGCTGTTGCTGACACTCAACCGGGAACTGGGTACCACCCTGATTCTGGTCACGCATGACCAGAATCTGGCGGTTCGGTGCGATCGCACCTTGCAGTTGCACGATGGCCGGCTGCAGCAGATTGCACAGCCACAGCAGACTGCACAGCCACGGACCTTCTGAATGCACCGGCCACGGCAACTCACCCACGGCATGAATGTCACCGGAAGTCGACCATGACTGTCAATACCCTGCGCGCCCTGCTGAGGTTTCTGTGGAGAGACCTGCGTGGAAGTCAACGCATGCGATCCCTGTGGGTCTTTGCTGCCAGCCTGATACTGGGTATCGCCCTGGTATCAGCCTGTTCCGGACTCCTGCAACTGGTCCAGGGCAGTTTTCAGACCCAGCAGCGTTTCCTCTTCGGAGGAGACCTGCAGGTCAGTCAGCGAAGCCCTGTCAGCGACACCCAGTTACGCTGGATGAACGACAACGCCGACGTCTCCCGCCTGCTGGAACTGCGCACCATGATGGGTACGGAATCTGGAGAATTCACCGTGGTAGAGTTGCAGAGTGTCGATGATGCCTACCCACTTTATGGCGCGGTGACGCTGCAACCGGAGCAGTCCCTGCAGGAGGCTGTCGGCCTTTCGGCAGACGGTGAATGGGGGGCAGCATTCGACCCGGTACTTGCTGAGCAGCTCGAGCTGTCCGTCGGCGATCGTGTCAGCATCGGCACAGTGCATCTGGAACTGCGCGCACTCATCATCGAACAGCCTGACCGAAGCCTGCGTGCAGATGTACGCGGCCCACCTCTGATTATCGATCAGCACGCCCTTGCCAGCAGTGGCCTGATGCAACCCACGAGCCTGATCGACTATGAATACCGCATACGCACCCCGGAAACTCCTTCGCTCTGGCGTGATCGTCTGCGCGCCTCCTTCCCTGAGGCACAGTGGGAGGTACAGACGGTGGATGAACGTGGCGACCTTGTCAGTGAACGCCTCGATCAGGTTGGATCGGTGCTACTACTGGTTGGCTTCAGTACCCTGTTCATCGGTGGACTGGGTGTCGCCAACAGCATTGGCGCCTATCTGCAGACCAAACTGGCCACGCTGGCAACTCTGCAGTCGCTGGGCAGTCACGATGCTCACGTGGCACTGGTGTTCATCGGCCAGGTAACTGCTCTTGGCATGATGGCCAGCAGTGCCGGTGCGCTACTTGGGTCTGCAGTGGCATGGTTCAGTGCCTTGTACCTGAGTCAACAGTTGCCCATCGACATGCGCTGGACCGGACTCCTGCCATCTACCCTGCTGTCCATACTTTTCGGTTGCCTGACGGCCCTGTTGTTCTCCTTACCGGTGCTGGGCAGGAGTCTTTCGATACCCACGGCACGACTCATCCGTGGCCTGCAGGACGACAACCGGTCCATGCCTGTACGTTATGTCATGGCCATGGTGCTGACCCTATTGACATTGCTGGGGCTGCTTCTGCTGCTGATTCCCGAACCGCGTATCGCCCTGGCATTCATCGTCGCACTTACCGGCATGACGGGATTTCTGCAATTGGTGGTGGCGATCATTCGCAAGTCGGCACAACGCCTGTCACATCACTCCCGACTCGACGGTCGCTTCGCCCTGCGCCTGGCCTGCGCAAGCCTGTCGGGAAAGCACACTTCACTGCGCCCGATGCTGCTATCGCTGGGTACGGCCCTGACCCTCCTGGTGGCTGCCACGCTGATCATAGCGGCTACCGCACACGCGCTGACAAGCACGGTTCCCGAACGGGCACCCGCACTCGTGTTGTACGACCTGCAGGAAGCGGATCGCCCGGCGTTTCAATCACTCGTGCGCTCCCTGGACGGATTCCAGGATCTGGTCATCGCACCACTGGTACTAGGCCGGTTGACCAGGGTAAACGACGAGTGGCTCCAGCATAGTGATGTCGCCCAGCGTGCACTGGAAGCCAATGACGAACAGAAGCTCAGCTATCGCCAGGCCGGCATAGACAATACACGCGTGGACCGGGGATCCTGGTGGCCTGATGATTACGCCGGCCCTCCCCTGGTTGCCATGGAAGACCGGGAAGCCGATCAGCTTGGGCTACAGGTAGGTGACCGACTCGTTTTCACCATCCAGGGTCAGGAACTGGCCGCGACACTCGCGGCCATCTATTCCCAGGCCCGTTTTGAGACCAGTTTCTGGCTGGAGGCGGTATTCAGTCCTGCAGTACTCGACCCGTTCATCAGTCGGAATATCGGTAGTGTCCAACTGGATTCAGGCACAGACGGTGCGGCAGTGAGCGCCATCAGCACAGAGTTTCCCAGTGTGGTTCTGGTCAGAACCACCAGAATAATCGAGGCAGCCAGATCTGTATTACATAATGCCAGCCTGGGAATACTGGCCATTGCAATCGTCAGCCTGAGCGCCAGTATTCTGGTCATGGCCAGCGTGGTTGCGGTCAATCGGCAGAGACAGATCTTCGAGGCCTCGGTACTGCACGCACTGGGAACCCGCCTGCGGGTGATTTTGACCGCTGTGAGCTATGAATACGCCATGCTTGCGGTGCTCCTGACCCTCTTCGCCACGCTCTTCGGCAGTCTCATTGGTTATCTGGCACTGGAGTTCTGGCTGAAACTGCCCACCATAGAAGTCTGGTTCAGCGGCCTGCTGGTAGCAATCCTTGCCAGCTTTCTCTGCCTGACGGCCGGCGCCTTGTGGCTTGTGCGATCACTGTCCGTCTCACCCGCCATGCTATTGCGCTCTGGTGCAGGTTAACCCTGATTGGGCACAGCAGCCTTTGCCCTGGGAACGCCCTTGATACCCAAGCGCTGTTCTCGCAGGATGATGACCACACCGGCGATGACGATCAGACTCACACCAAGCAGCATGAAGGGCGTAGGTATCTCATTGAAGATGAAGTAGCCTATGACCACGGCCAGCAGGATCGAACTGTATTCGAACGGTGCAATCACAGCCACTTCCGCATGCCGGTAACTTTCCGTGAGTAGAATCTGCCCGATACCGCCCAGCAATCCACTGGCGACGAGCAGGCCGGTCGCTGCAAAGTCCGGCACGCGCCAGCCGAATGGCAAGGTAAACAACGAAAGCAATGAGGACATGCAGGAAAAATAGAACACGATGGCGCCGGTACTTTCAGTTGCCACCAGTTTTCGGGCGAACACCTGCGCCAGTGCCGAGAACACGGCAGCCATCAGGGCTGCAAACACGCCGATCATCTGCACTTGCGTGGTGGCCGCAGCATCGACATCGGTAAATCTGGGCAGTACCACGAGGAAGACGCCAAACAATCCCAACAGTAATGCGGCAAATCGCACCAGCCGAATTCGTTCACCGAGGAACATGGCGGCCAGTATGGTGACCATGAACGGTGCCGTGTATCCGATGGCCACGACTTCAGGCAACGGCAGCAGGCCAACCGCCAGAAAACCCAGACCCATCGCACAACTGCCCATCATGCCCCGCCAGACATGTCCCATCGGATCCACAGCCTTGAGTCTGCCGGGAAATTCCCCGCGCCATGCCAGCCAGCCGATCAATACCGGGATGGCGATGAAAGAGCGGAAGAACATGGCCTCGCCGGCAGGCACGACTTCGGCAGTTGCTTTCACACAGGAGAACATCATCACAAAGACGAATACTGACAAAACCTTGAGAAATATGCCTTTAACCGGATTCACGGGTCATGGTCACAGGATGAGCAAGGGGCTTCACTATAGGTGAAGTGCCCCTCTGCCGATACATCAGGCACTAGGCGTTTTCAGACAAGAACTCATGCCATGAAACGTGCATTGCGGGCAAGTCTTTCTCTTAAACTGACTTTCAGGCTCGCTATTATGATGTCGGCAGCCTGGATACCGGTGGCCACCACGTTCATTGCACTCGGGCGAAACACCGTCACCCTGGACAGCAAGGAGGTACTGATCACAATAACGCTGTTTGCCCTGACCTGCAGTGCAATGCTCATCCTCTCGTGGTGGTACTGCCTGTACCCGCTGGCTAAGCGTGTACGCCAGACCGCACTCGAGGCCGATCGTCTACTGCAAGGGCAGGCGTACAGACCCATCGGTGACAGGTACAGCGACGAATTGGGCGACCTGTCTCGTGCCCTTGATCGAATTGCGCGCCGGATGGAGCGCGAACGCAGTGAGCGGGAGCGGGATCAGCAGAACCTCAGTCACCAGGCAACACATGACGAGCTGACCGGATTATCCAACCGTAAATTCGGTAATGCCACCATTGCCAGGCTCAGTCGATCCGCCACCCAGGTTCCCACATCGATCCTGTTTCTCGACCTGGACGGTTTCAAGGCCGTAAACGATACCTGCGGACATGCAACAGGGGATGAAATTCTGGTTGCAGTCTCACTGCGACTCAAGGCGATACTGCACAAGGACACAGTGCTGATCCGCTGGGGCGGCGACGAATTCGTCATCGTTTTACCGGGAGCCGACCATCGGGCTGCGATCTCGGTTGCACAGGATGTCTCCGATCTGTTCAGGCAGCCGATAGCCACCAGTCAGGGTGTGCATAAACTTGGCTGCAGCATCGGCATGTCGACGACCCGCCACGACGCATCGCTCGAAGATGTCCTCGAAGAGGCCGACGCAAGCATGTACGACCAGAAGAAGAAGCGCAAGCGTATGGACAATCAGGACCCGGTCGACACCTCGACATCCGGTGAGGTTGGACCTGCGCCTGTACCCGGGGAGGATGAGGACCGGAACGAGTCCGTCGACTGGCTGGACAAGGCAGCCTGAGCAGCGCCTGCCGGTCGCCTTGACCCTGGTGTAATCTTGATGGCTTAATCCGGCAGCCGACAGCGTCATCACGCTGATGCTCTGCCCTTCCAACCACACTCTTGTCGGGTCGCCATGAAACCAGCAGCTTTCTGGATCACCAGTGTGCAAGGCGGCGAGATCCGTCCTGTGTCGCTACCTGGATGCGGACCGTCGGATGTCATGGTCCGAACCCTGTACACCGCCGTGAGCCGCGGTACCGAGTCACTGATCTTCAATGGCGCCGTACCCGTGAGTGAATACCAGCGCATGCGTGCACCATTCCAGGAAGGGGAGTTTCCGTTTCCGGTCAAGTACGGATACATCAATGTCGGCCTGGTGGAACAGGGACCCGATCATCTGCTGGGACGACGGGTTTTTTGCCTCTATCCTCACCAGAGCCATTTCGTGGTCTCTGCCGACAGTGTCACATGCCTGCCCGATGGGCTGCCCGCAGAACGTGCAGTACTGTGTGCCAACATGGAAACTGCGCTCAATGCCGTCTGGGATGCAAAGCCGATGATCGGAGACCGGATTGCCGTGGTCGGGGCTGGGATCGTCGGCTGCCTCGTTGCGTGGCTGGTGTCCCGCCTGCCGGGGGTCGAGGTGGAACTGGTGGACATCAACAACCATCGCGAAGCGGTGGCACGGCATCTGGGCCTGACATTCCGCCTGCCGCAACAGGCCAGCGGCGAGCGGGATCTGGTCATCCATGCCTCGGCCAGTGAGCAGGGCCTGTCGACATCTCTTGAACTGGCTGCCACGGAAGCGGTCGTCGTGGAACTGAGCTGGTATGGGGACAAAGCCGTATCGATACCGCTGGGAGAGGCCTTCCATTCCAGACGCCTGCAGATTCGCTCTTCGCAGGTCGGCCGAATAGCAGCAGGCCAGCTTGCGCGCTGGAACTTCAGCCGGCGTCTGCAACTCGCCATGTCGTTGCTCGAGGAGCCGAAACTGGATTACCTGATCAGTGGCGAGAGCAATTTTGCGGAACTTCCACAGGTAATGCACAGACTCGTCAACGATGGTCGGGATGTCCTGTGTCACCGTATCAGATACCATCAATGCTGAAACCTGCAGATGGAATATCACGTGTACAGTCTGAACGTCAGAGAGCACTTCATGATCGCCCACAGTTTCAAGGGCGAGATCTTTGGCCCGGCGCAAGGCCTGCATGGAGCAACCTACATCGTCGATCTGGAAATGCGCAGGCCGTCACTGGACAAGGATGGACTGGTGGTGGATATCGGACTGGCCAGCCAGCAACTGTCAGCGGTGCTCGGAGAACTCAACTTCCGGAATCTGGACGATGTGCAGGAGTTCGATGGTCGCAACACGACTACCGAGTTCCTGGCCGCAGTCATCTTCAATCGCATTGCGCAACGCATCAGGGAAGACCAATTGGGCCCTGCCGCCAGTGGACTCACCAGCATGAAAGTGACGCTGCATGAATCTCATGTGGCGTGGGCAGCATTCGAAGGTGATTTGCAGGTTTGAGCCTGCACCCGGACACCGTGTACTTCCTGGTACCCGGCGACATCACTACCCGCACCGGTGGTTACCGTTATGACAGATGCATCATCGACGGACTACGGGCGCGTGGCTGGCAGGTCAATCTGATTTGCCTGGCTGGTGACTATCCATACCCGAACTCGCAACAGCTGGCACAGGCTGCCGAACAGCTGGCGCGTATTCCGGACGATTCCCTGACCCTCATCGACGGACTGGCCTATGGTGTGATGCCCGAACAACTGGCAGCCCACGCCCGCAGATTGCAACTGATTGCCCTGGTTCACCATCCGCTGGCATTGGAGACTGGTAACAGCGAGCAGCAGGCCGTACACCTCAGACAACTCGAATCGGCTGCGCTGCGCCACGCCAGACGTATCATCACCACAAGCCCGAGCACGGCTGAGGAGTTGCGCAAGTACGATGTGCAGGAGTCGCTCATCTGCGCAGTGCAACCAGGCACGGAACAGGCCGCGCTGGCGACAGGCTCGGGCTCCGAGCACTGCAAGCTGTTGTGCGTGGCCACGTTGACACCTCGCAAGGGCCACGATGTGCTGCTGCGCGCCCTGTCCTGTGTGCAGGATCTACCGTGGCATCTGAGCTGTGTGGGCAGTACGGAGCGTGACGCCGTAACTGCGCAACGACTGTACGATCAGCGAATGGCACTGGGCATCGATCAGCGAGTCAGTTTCATGGGTGAAGTCGACGAATCCACGCTCAGCCTCCAGTATCAACAAGCGGACCTGTTTGTCCTTGCATCATTTCATGAAGGCTATGGCATGGTATTCGATGAGGCCATTGCACGTGGCCTGCCGATCATAGCCACGGATGCCGGTGCCATCGCCGATACGATCCCGTCCGGTTGCGGCCTGCTGGTACCTCCGGGCGATGCCTGTGCACTGACGAATGCCCTGCGCCACTATCTGCAGGACGCCTCGCTGCGTACAGAGCTGAAAAACAATGCAAGGCTGGCACGTGACAGGCTGCGCAGCTGGGATCTGGCCTGTGAGGAATTCGAGAACGCATTGACATGGTAGACCGGACAGATACAGAGCATCGTGAAGGATTCAGTCATTCCTGGCTGAGTCTGCGCGAGCCTGTCGATCACGCAGCACGAAACCGCACGCTGGATACCCGATTGCGCAACTGGGCACTGGCGACACGGTCACTTTGTATACTGGAATTCGGTGCCGGGACAGGTTCGAATCTTCGCTACCTGTGTCCCAAACTGGGTCATGATCAGCACTGGACTTTACTGGACAATGATCCATCACTACTGTCTCACCTTCCGGGACTGGTGAAAGACTGGGCCGCAGAGAATGACTTCGACAGCGAACAACAGGCAGGTTCACTGCGGGTGTCCGGTGAACATTTCAGTGCATCGATTCAATGGCAGCGAATCGACCTCGCCAGTGAGCTTGCCTGCCTGCCCTTCGCCTCAGCAGATCTGGTCACCGGGTCCGCATTACTCGACCTGACCTCGGAGGCCTGGCTGCGGCGGCTGGCATTGTTGTGTCTGGACAACCGCTGCGCCTCGTATTTCGTGCTGAACTACGATGGAAATATAGTATGGCATCCCGAGAACGGCGACGATGCCATGCTGCGCCAGTTACTCAACGAGCATCAACTTGGTGACAAGGGATTCGGACCGGCACTCGGCCCGCAGGCTGGTGAATTTTTTGCCAGCCAGTTGTACGCGCGACAGACAGTTGAGATCGCGGCCAGTCCCTGGCATCTGGATGCCGGACACCGGGATTTACAGACTGCGCTGATCGAAGGCTGGTCCACGGCCGCAACAGAGTTGGCGGCGACCAGTTGCACGCGCATCGAGCGCTGGCAGAGGCAGCGTCAACGATACCTGTCACTGGGTCAATCCAGACTGCGAGTGGGTCACCAAGACATACTGGCACTGCCACGTTGATACAGCGCCCGAGGCCAGACGCAGTACTCGCAAGGCGGCATTGCCCGGACTACAGCAGACGCGTAAACGCGGGCACGGGCATTTCATCCGGACGTGCAGGATCGTCGAGCAGGTCGTTCCCTGGCGCAGCCTGATCGTCCAGCGCGAAATCCCACAGCAGATCCTCACCCATTCTGTAGACTCGGCAGGGCGGCCTCATGGCCTGTTCCATCGTGGCAGCACCCGGCAGCATCAATGCCGGCGTGCCCTCGCCGACCAGAACCGGTGCCACAGCCAGTTGCAGACGACTCAGGCAACCTGCGTTGAAGAAACGAGACACGGTCACTCCGCCACCTTCGACGAATATACGATGCCAGCCATGATGTGCCAGTACCTGTAAAATATTACGCGGATGCAGCGAGCCGTCTACGGACGGCACGACCAGTCGAATACAACCTTTCGGCGTGAGCAGTTCATCCACTGCCACCGATGGTGCATGCAGCAACACAGTCGGGGCCAGGCCATCGACCATCATCGTCAGATCTGTCGGAACCCGTCCCAGAGGATCGATGATGACACGGACCGGGCTCTGTCCGCTTACCGCTCGTGTGGTCAGTCGGGGATTGTCTATGATGGCCGTGCCAGCGCCCACCATCACAACCTGGCACAGGGATCTGAGACGGTGCAGATGCTTGCGATTCTCTTCGCCGGTGACAAAAAAGGCATCACCGTCGGAGGTGGCAATACGTGCATCGATGCTCTGTCCCAGATGGCCGATCACCACGGCAGGCTGGCGGGTGTTACCGAGTACCGGCAGGTAGAGATCCAGCCAGTGCCTGGTCGTCGCAGGCAGATTATCGTTGCATTGCCAGCCCGTTTTCGCACTGTAGGCAACTGCTGCATCTCTCAGCGAGCCAGTGGACACGGTGACGCTCTGGGTGGAGTCATTGTAATGAAAAGCTGTCGTCGCATCGTCAGCCCCGCTCACCGCATCGGGAAAGCTGTCTGCCAGGGAACGTGCTGCCTGCAGCAGTGACCACGCCTGTAACTCGGATTCTTCGTAGTTCACAGTCGTCTGGCAGCGCTCAATGGATGAATTGCAAAAAAGCTGGCACGCTCCGGCAGGTTCGCCAGGGTGTTAGGCTTTAGCGAACGTCGGACTCGCTAACCCAACTCGACCGTGTCATCGTATAGACACTGGAACAAGGATACCGAACAAGAATACGGATGACCAGATCAATAGAAAATACGTATCAGCCTGTCGATTCACTGGCAGCCGAGCGGTGCATCGTCGAACTGCAGCGTGGACGGGAAGTCGTCTTGCAGGCAGACTCGCAGTCCAGTGCCGTGACACTGGTTGAGACTCTGGAGCAGGCGCAACTCCAGGCCATTCAACGTCAGGGGAAATGTCAACTGGTGCTCACCGCCAACCGGGCCATGGTGCTGGGCCGTCACCGGGATACCGGCGCGGCAGTACTGAACCTGTCTGACAACACGACTCTGCACACGGTCAGGCAATTGGCAGGTCTTGCCACCCTGCAACAGTCGATGCCCAGTGCCGAGCAATGGCAGAACACTGCCAGCAGCTCAGCCTCGGCCGGGATAGGGCTGGCGCTACAGGCTCACGCCCTCCCGGCAGTCCTGCACTACGCCAAACCTGCCGGATGCGGAACCGTGCTCAGCGTCACAATTGAGGATGCGTTGCATTTCCGGCCTGATACCGGTGCTCTGCTGGAGCTCAGTCGGGCGAGTATCCCCCTGACCATAGCGGAACGAGTCGAGCTGGTGGTTTTCAAGGAACGCCACGGCGCCGCCGAACATGTTGCGGTTACCGTCGGCAAGCCCGACATATCCCGGCCGGTCGTAGTGAGATTGCATTCTTCCTGTTTCACCGGCGACATTCTCGGCAGCCTGCGCTGCGACTGCGGCGAACAACTCAATGGCGCCATCCGCAGCATGGCAAGCATGGGTGGTGGCATCGTGCTGTATGTCTCCCAGGAGGGCAGAGGTATTGGACTTGCCAGTAAACTGCGTGCCTATCAATTGCAGGAACAGGGACTGGACACCATCGAAGCCAACCAGTTTCTGGGTTTCGGTGCAGACGAGCGGCGCTACCAGGCAGCGGCAACCATGTTGCATTCACTGGGTGTTTCACACATCCGCCTGATGACGAACAATCCATTGAAGATTGACGCGCTTCGTGGTGAGGGCGTAGACGTTGTCGGCCGCCTCCCCGCACACGCAACCGTCAATGTACATAATGCCCGTTACCTGCAAACCAAGCGTGAGCGAGCCGGACATATGACCACTGCCGAGTCCCTTGTGTGAATCACGCCTCTGTTACAGCGCCTGAAGAAGCTTCCGGTCAGGGTCCGAATACGGCGGCGACACCAGGCACGCAACTGCGCAGACAGGCGCTGATCTGTTTCAGTCTGGCCACGGTGGTGCTGCTGGCTGCCATGGCCAGCATGCAGATCCTGGTAAGTGAGGCCCTGGGCACAGTTCCCTCAGTTAAGATGTTCCTGTTGTCCTGTGGCATGTGGGCTGCTATCACCGCGCTGTCGTGGCGCGGCCTGGGTTGGCACGAACACGCGGTATTCGGACCGGCAAATATAGTCACAATGTTCAGAGCGGCTGGTACTGCCCTGCTGGCCGGTTCATTACCGCTGGCAGAACAGTTGCTGAATCAGCAGTCGACCCAGCTGCTGTGGTTGGCCACGGCGTTCGCCATCGTATTGCTCGCTCTAGACGGTGTCGATGGTTACCTGGCCAGGATCAGCGGTATTGCCTCGGTTTTCGGAGCACGTCTTGACATGGAAATCGATGCCCTGCTGGCCCTGGTCATCAGCGTTTTCATCTGGCTGTCAGGGGAGGTTGGGATGTGGATACTGGGCCTTGGGATCATGCGATACGTCTTTTTGCTGGCCGCTTTGCAAGCGGCTCCCCTGCGCGGAAAGCTGTATCCCTCCTGGCGCCGCAAGACTGTTTGTGTCATACAGCTTGCGACGTTGTGCGCCATTCTGTCCCCAGTGGTAGAGCCTCCCCTGTCGGCAGTCCTGGGGCAGACGGCACTGGTCCTGCTGAGCATGTCTTTTGCCCGCGACGTGCTCTGGCTGTATCAGCATCAGCCGCGTTGAGGGATGAGAGCAGCCCACAGGGCTCCCGGTACGGTACCGAGCACGGACACCAGTCCGTAGAGAATGCTCGTTGCCACCGCAGATTCGGCGGACAAACCTGCCAATGGCCACAGGGAAGCGGCGACTGCTTCGCGGATACCCCAACCCCCGATGGACACAGGTATGACCATGCTCAGCAATACCAGTGGCACGATACTGACGACAGCGGCGACCGGCAACGGCTGATGCAACGCTGCGGCACAGGCGGCAAACACCACCAGGTAGGTGCTGACGATGGCCACGCTGAGGACACCTTGAATCAGCCATTGTCCATCGTCGAGCCAGGCACGTTGAACAGCCGGCCCGAAGTTCCTGACGAATACGGCCACACGGTGCGCGGTATAACGTGTCGCAATCACAGCCAGCAGCAGCACAGCAAGCAGGGTTACCGCCATCAGCAACAAACGCCGGCCTATATCGGGTGCGCTGCCCTGCATCAGCAGTGGCCACGACAGCCAGCCAATGATGGTGACTACGGCAAGGGCTACTTGCCCGGCCAGACGTTCGATCACCACACTGTGTGCAGACACCGTCATGCCGGCCACCTGTCGATTACGGTAGATTCTTGCGGCATCGCCGGTGACACCACCAGGAAGACTCAGGTTACCCAAGGTGGCAAGGAAGTATTCGCGCACGGCTCGCCGGATGCGCAGATCCTGACCAAGTCGGATGGCGGTCACCTGCCAGCGGATTGCAGAGAGCACGACCTGAAGCTGAATCAACACGACACATACCGCGATCCAGCGCCAATCCGTCTGGTCGAAAAGGTCCAGGGCAGCCCGCGCATCGATCAACCAGAGAACCAGCAACAACAGGAGAATTCCCAGCACCATGCGCACTAGCCGCCCCCTGCCTGCTGGAGGCTCACGATCCATCATCGTGGCGATACTGGGAGTTCTGCTGTTGCACCTGGTTCTGCTGTTTCCCGGGCATCCGGAAAAGCTGCATCTCGAGGCCTGGACACGTTTTCCACTGGAACTGCCGGTGCTTCTGCTGCTGCTGCTGAGCACGCCGCCGCGACCTGCTCGCTGGTTGTACGCGTTACTGGTGCTGAGCCTGGGCCTGCTCCTGCTGCTGCGCCTTGCTGATCTGGGGTCCTACCTTGCATTCAATCGTCGCTTCAGTCCACTGCTGGAACTGCACCTGGTGGCAGATGGATGGAACCTGGCTTCCACATCCATCGGGCCGGTGGAAGCGGGTATCGTAGTCGTGTTGACACTGCTGGTACTGGCAGCCTTTGCAGTTCTGCTCTATCGCAGCCTGCGTACTATCGCACAAGTGACGGGGAATGCCCGCAAGCTTGCACTGTGGTTGGGCAGTACATCACTGATTATCGGGGTCATCGTGCTGATGACGCAGAATCAGCAAGGTCAAGATACCCTGGTAGAGGCCCGTGTCATTCCGGAATTTGCACAGCGTATCAGCAGTCTCCGCAAGTCGATCAGTGACCAGCGGGAATTCATCGACGCACTTGGCAGCGATGATGTGCTCGACCACACCGTCCCCGGATTCCAGGCATTGGCCGATCGCGATGTAATTCTCATCTTCGTGGAGTCATACGGACGTGGCTACCTGGATGCCGAGCGCTTCGCCGACGATGCAAAACGACGCCTGAGGTCGGTAGAAGGCACACTGCACGATGCTGGTCTTTCGGCGAAAAGCGGATGGCTTACATCACCGATACGCGGTGGCCGCAGCTGGCTGGCACATGCCACGTTGCAATCCGGTCTGGAAGTGGGCAACCAGGCTCGTTTCGATCGACTGGTAACCAGCGATCGCGTGTCCTTGAGCGGACTCTTCCGCCAGGCTGGATGGCGTAGCCTGGGCATCATGCCAGGCATTCAGCTGGCCTGGCCTGAAGGCGTCTGGTATGGCTTCGACGATCTATACACCAGCACCGGGATGGATTATGCCGGGGAGCGTTTCGGCTACGTCACCATGCCGGATCAATACACCTTGTCACACTTCGATAATGTTATCCGGCAGTCCGTCGATAAGCCGATCATGGCTTCCATCGCCCTATTGTCCACACATGCACCCTGGACACCGCTGCCGCGAAGACTGGACTGGGACAGCATCGAGGATGGATCCGTATACGACGGCTCCCACCGATTCGGTGAACGCATCAGCTGGAAATACCGTGACAAGGTCCAGGACATGTACGCCAGGTCCTTCGACTACACACTGGGTATTCTGGGTGAATACGCTGCGCGCTTCGCAGACGATGCACTGATTGTCCTGGTCGGTGACCATCAACCGCCACCCGTCATCAATGGCTGGGGTAACAGTGGCGATGTTCCCGTGCACTTCATCTCCAGGGACCGGGGTCTGCTGGAGCGCCTGCCGGACACACACTGGGATGATGGGATGATCCCGGGCAGTGCACTCACCAGTCAGCCCATGTCCACCTTACGCCGGCAACTGTCCACGCTGTTCGAATAGGCCGGTTACTACTGCTGATTGCCTTCGATTTCGATGATCAGTTGCACGTGATCACCTACCAGGCCGTTGGCCACCCCGTAGTCCATACCAAATTCACTGCGCAGCAGACTGCCCGAAGCCGATACCCCGAGCGTGAATTTCTTGTGGCCGAACGGATATCTGCCAGCCTTGTTGAGCTTCACCGACAAGGTCAGCGGCCGGGTCTCTCCCAGCAACAGCAGGCTCCCTGCCAACTCGCCCGAACCAGCCTCATCGAGTGTTGCGGAATCAGCTGTGAAGATCATCTCGGGGTAATTGCCGACATTCAGGAAATCCTTGTTGCGCAAATGCTTGTCACGCGACTTGTCATCAGATTGCACACTGTCAGTGTTTACCGTGATTTTGACATCAGAGACTGTCCTGCTCTGGTCATCGTAGGTGAACGTGCCGGATACATCTGAAAAGTAGCCCAGTGTCCGGGCGAATCCCAGATGCTCCACCAGAAAGGCGACGGTCGTATGTGCAGGATCCAGGGTAAAACGTTCGGCAGATGCCATGAGCGGCGGCGAACACACGGCAAGGAAGAGAGCAACGGAAAGCGATTTCAGCATGACCAGTTTCGGGAGTCGATTAAGTTTCGGGAGTTGATTAATAAGACGATACGTGCAAATCAACGATTTGGACGCTGGATCACACAGCTTAATCAAAACAATTAGATAACGACAGACCCACTGCGTCTATGCCGGACGTTTCAGCCCGTTCAGCCCGTTCAGCCCGTGTCAGCCCTTTCGGACTTTTCGGACTTTTAGGCCGTTGACCAGCGTCAGTGACCGCAGGCCTTGAGAAAGCGCCTGATCGTTTCCGCCATGCCAAATTCCACCGCATCGGCCGTCAAGCCGTGTCCAATCGACACCTCGGCCAGAAACGGGATTCGCTTGACCAGTGGCGGCAGATTGGCCACCGTCAGATCATGGCCCGCGTTGACACCCATGCCCATCTCCCTGGCCGCATCAGCGGTGCACCCCAGGCGCTCCAGTTCCCCGTGCATATGCGCTTGATCGTCATAGGTACCTCCGTAGGGACCGGTGTACAACTCGATGCGGTCACAGCCGGTGTCTTTCGCCCATTGCACCTGGTCCACATCGGCGTCTGCAAACAGTGATACACGCATACCGCCTGCCTTGAGTCGACCGACGATGGGGGCCAGCCTGTTGTGGTGCACTCGAAAGTCCCAGCCATGATCCGAGGTTGCCTGGGCTGGATCATCCGGCACCAGGGTGACCTGCTCCGGGCGGTTGGCCTCGACCAGTTGCAGAAAATCCTCACTGGGGTAGCCTTCGACATTGAACTCACGGTCTGGAAACTCGGCATCGATCAGTGCACGTAGTTCGACCACATCGGTGAACCGTGTATGTCGCTGGTCAGGACGTGGATGGACGGTCAGGCCGTGCGCCCCATTCTGCAGGGCGATCCGCCCCATGCCAGTCACGCTCGGCCAGGGCAGGTTCCGCCGATTGCGTAATTGCGCAATGGCGTTCAGGTTGACGGACAGTTGAGTGACCATGAGGTTAACGATTGGCTTCTGAAGAGCGCATCATCGCAGTATAGCAATGCCATTTCCCGTGGCGACCAGCTTGTCGCCTGCCCATGGCAATCCAGCTCCTGCGCTCATATGGCCCAGGGTCGATCAGAATCGCACTTTTACGCTGCTTTGCAGGATCAGGGCGGAATTGCGTGAGTACTCGGCTGTACTGAAATTCTGGTCCAGAAACTCTGCACGCAGACGCAAGTCGATATCCGGCGTTACCTTCAGGCCGTATTTCAATCCCAGCGTCGAGCTGGTCATGGCATCCAGCCGGTAGTCCGCACTGGCGAAACCATCGTCGGGCATGATCGGGTTGAGGCCTTCGTCCACCGCCAATTTGCGCTGGTAGAACTCCGCCTTGCTCTGTCGGTACAGGCGCACATGCGGTTCCAGATAGTGACGTTTGCCAAGCTGGTGACGATAGCGCAGGTCAGCCGTGTGCGACTGGATCGCCCAGTCATCCTGGTAAAGACGATAGCTGAGGTGAAGCGAGTGCTCACTATTCTGCAACTGGTGTACCAGCTTGCCATACAGACTGGTACGCAACCGTGCATCCGGCCGACTGTCATGGAAATTGGCGAGTATACGATCATCATCGTCGGCCGCACTGATGATCTTGTAGGGATCCGAGTGATAACCACGCGAAACACCCACCGACAGATTGAGCTGTGCAACGGTCTGGCGATTGAGTACCCGACTCACTCCAAGCAGGGCATCAACGGTATTCCGTTTACCTTCGCTATAGGGTCGCTGCTGCTGCATGTTACTCATGGGTTCTGGTGTATCGCCTGACGCGCTTCGATAAATCGTATCCGTGGTGAAGGCCAGGCCCGACTCGAATGTCGTCAGCCGATCGCCGGTTTCCCGCGCCAGCCCGACATTGACGCCCATGGATTCGTAATCTGATTCATTGGAGACTGCCCCCCCATAACTCAGCGTCGTACGGCGTGACAGTTCGCGCTCGATATCCAGTCCAGCCTGGATACGCGTATCGTCAAAGGTACTCAGCGAATAGTCACCACCGTTGCCCGCACTGAAGCCACTGCTGCCGGAAGCACTGGTATAGGTTGCTACCGAGTCGCTGCTGCGTATCGCCCCGGTGGGGGATGCACCAGACATGGTGTCATGCACCAGACCAACGGTCACGGCGCCCGTGTCGCTCGAGCGCGTCAGGTTGGCCAGCGTCTTGGACACCGTTACCCTGTCGTTTGCCTCCTGGTAGGACAGATAGGAGGTATCGACTTCCCAGGGTGTAACGGCAGCCCTGGCCGCTGGCGGCGCGCCACTTGCCAGCAGTGTACAAACGGCAACGGACAGTCCCTGGCGAAGGCTGCTCATCAGTTACAGCCGCAACCCCCGCCTTGCACACTGCTGCCACCGGTAGAGGCTTCCTTGGAAAAATAGATGTGGTCATCCACGCTTTGCTCCAGCGCATCGTTGACCAGCTGCATGTCATCACGCGCCAGCGTGCCGCGTTCCCATGGCCGCACATCACTGAAGGACAGGATGTCCCCGGCCGTCGAGCAGGCTGTCAGACTGGTGGCCATGATGAGGACCACCGTGCGACCGAACCTTGAGTATGATGCTGAGGACGTGTGCGCAATCCAGCCTGTAAAATTTGACACGACAGCCTACCTCGGTAATCGGGCAGTCCACGACGCCCGTTCTCCCTGCAGTTAGCGGCCTGGATGTTTTCACTGTTGAGTGTGTCGATTCGTCAGACGTCACAAAGCGGGAATCAGCGCTGAATCCAGTATGTGACAGCCTGCTCATCCAGGAATGCCTCTGCCGACTCACCGTGAAGCAATGCCAGTGTCGACAGTATGCCCGCCTCGGTACAGGTATTGCCCGCCACTGTCACCGATGCCGGTGCCCCACTGGCCGGCCAGCCTGTCCGCGGATCCAGCACGTGTCCGTATCGCACCCCATCCTTCAGCAGGAAGCGCTGCGCATCGCCGCTGGTGGTCAGTGCACCACGCTTGAGCTGAATATGTCTGATCGCCTTGTCCTTCTCCCGACTTGCCTCGATACCTACCGTCCAGCTGCCGATGGACTGCGGTGCCTTAGAGGCATGCAGGTCGCCACCAAAGTTCACCAGAAACGGGGCCGAACACTGCTCGGCAAGCAGTGTCACAGTACGATCCACGGCATATTCCTTGCCGATACCCCCCAGGTCGATCTGCATTCCAGCTGGCAACGTGACATGTGGCCTTTCCCATCTCACGCGCTGCCAGCCGACCAGGTGCAACCTGTCGTCCACGTCAGCACGACTGGGAATGCGATCCGAACCATCGAATTGCCAGACTTCCCGGAGGATGCCGGAGGTGATATCGAACAGTCCATCAGAGAGCCTGAAGCAGTGGTCGGCAAAATCGAGCAAGCGCGCTGTCTCCTCATCAACAGTAACCGTCCTGCCTTTTGAAGAATTGATGCGATGAATGATGTTGTCATCACGGTAGCGACTGAACACGCGTTCTATTCGCAATGCCTCCTTCCGGGCCATCAGCAGCAACTGCCTCGCACGTCGTTGTGAGCGCAGCTCGATGTGAACTTCACACGGGCTGGCCATGGCGCGAAATTCCCCGACCCACAGACTGCCACGCTGCACAAATTTCAAGTCTTTCACGGGTTCTGAACCATCTCACTTCACAATTACAAACATGCAAGGTTAATAGTAGTCAATCCGTCGTGGCCACGCTCCGATAAGCCTGTTCCCACCAGCGGTACGGCAAGGGCGCGACGTCATGAAAACAGGATACGAACAAGTTTCATTCTCTCGAATCATGATCTGGGCCACAGTGTCCTGGATGCTCACCGCCTGTGAACCGGGCAGTCCCCAGCTCGGTGGAGCCAGTCCGCTATCGGGCAAACCTGCCAGCGGACGCGTAGCGCCACTGTCGGATGCGGCATTCGAAGGTTTGCCGCTCGATGACCAGTACCGGGTTATCAACAAACTGATGGCGACGCTCTTTACCGGTCTACCGGTAGCAGAATTCTACGCCCTGGATGCCACCGAGCCACTGTCCAGGCGGCGGCAGGATGCCCTCAGGCTCTCGGACATTCGCACGCAGTTGCAACTGGATCTGCAGGCAGAGAGTCGCCAGCAATACGACCGGGAAATTGCCGGTGGCACATCGACCACCATGGACGATGATGGACAGGCTCTGGAGGTCGAGCCGATGTTTCACTTCGACGGCAACCGTCCTAAACAGATGCCGCTGGCCAGAATGTTCCACTATCCCCTGAGCCGCGACAGTTTCTCGCAATGGATGGCCTGGCATCTGGCCAACACCATCCTGTTCTCTCCGGCCGAAGAAATCGACAGCGCCGACATCACGGACGTTCAGAACATTTTCAGACGCCTGGACCTGGGCATTATGAGTGGCCAGAGCATTCGTGCCATGGTGGCCACGCACCAGAACAGTGTGCAGAACTGGCGTCGATTCCGTTCACCAGAAGACAACACCCGCGAAATGATGGAAATCTATCTCGGTCTCTTCGACCGGGATGCCGATGTACCGCTGGCTTCCCAGGCTTGCCAGGATCTATACCTCACCGACGAATCAGACGGCTACAAGCTGGCCTACACCGATTACCCGAATACCGAAGCGGTGCTGGTGCTTGATCGGTACGTGGTCAATTGCCGGGACTTCTACGACGTCGTAGCCGGTCACCCCTTGCTGATTCCCCGGGTTGCCAGCGTGCTGGTGGACTACTTCTTTGCAGGCCACAGCGTCGAGGATCGCCTTGCCATCACCCGATCCATCAGTGACAGCCAGCCCGTGACATTCGAAGACATCTTTCTGGCCATCCTGTTCTCGGAAACCTACCTGCTCGATACCGAGCGTGCTCGCTCCTTCGAAGAAGGCTTTCTGCCGATGGCCAAACGTCTGCAATGGGATGCACACCCCGATCTGTTCAGGGGCATGATCAGCGGCAATGGGGGCTTGTCACGGACGCACATGACCGAGATGGGCTGGCCCAGCATGTCATTCAAGCTGGGAAGGGTCGCCTCGATACCCCTGGACTCTCTGAGCTTCGGCAACTACCACAAAGCCCTGCGGGAATCTCTGATGCTGGATTCCCGGCGCTGGCGCACAGCCCTGGGGGTGCAGCAACCTGCACAGCCCTCACCCACCCCGGTCGAGCCCCTGAAGGCGGATGCAACCGCCCGTGAAATCGCCAGTCACCAGAGCGAGTTGGCCGCCTATCATCAGGCAGTCAGCGAATTGTCCGATGAGGAACGCGCACTGCATCAGCGGGAACTGGCTGCCTACGAGATCGAGGCAGAGCTGTACCGGCACATCGATGACTTGACCATACCGCAGCTTGTCGACTACCTGTTCCTGACGGCTGTGCAACGCCGGGCAAGCGTCGAGGAGCGTCGGGAACTGATCAATCTCTTCTACGCCCACGGGCACCTGGATGCAGAGTACGCCAACGCGTTTGCCCGCGCGGGAAGGCAGGATGACATTGCACTGATCACGCTGGATTACCTGTCACGCCTGCCCGAACTCTACTACCTGCCAAGGTTACGCTGACGACGCAATGCAACGGCTGTCAACCCTGGTCTCACTTCATCGGAGCACAACACATGAATCGTCGTGACTTTCTGCGCAAGGCATCCCTGCTCGGCTTCGGCGCCACCGCACCTACGCTGTTCGGGGTGCCCGGATTCGTCAAGCCGGCATGGGCACTGCAGTCAATGGATGACGCAGATTTTATCCTGCCCGAGGTGATGCCGCAGGTGATCAATGTATTTCTCTACGGCGGCCCTTCCGAGCTTGCCGGCAACCTGACCAATATGGACCTGATCAATCGCAATTCGCAGAATCCATACCCCGAAGAATTACGACGATCGATCGATGACGGAGGACAGGTAACTCGGCATGGATTCTGGGCGGAGGCCGGCGGTCTTGCCATGGAGGACATGCTTGCATCAGGCGACCTGTCCGTCTATCGCACCATCAATCGGCGCAAGAACAACACCCGCGCCCATCGCCCCAGTGTGTTCTCCAGTCTCAAGGGTTCCCTGGCCATTGAAGCGGCACCCGGCATGGGTTCCACGATTGCCGCTCTGATGCATGCCAATGGCAGTCAACTGAATGGTTCTGCCCCGCTGCGCGGCAAGCACATGAATCAACTGGTATTGCCGTTTGTCTCATTCGAGGGCAGCAGCACGGCCTTCGTGCGTGATCCGGATGGTCAACTGCCGCTGCACCTGCGTGGCCTCAGTCTGGATGAACAGTTCGACAACCCGTATACCCGGGGCCGCAATGACCATGACCTGGAACTGGAAGCACTGATTGCCAAAGTCGTCGACAGTTCACAGCGAATACGCTACCAGCAAGTGGCTGAAGGTCTGGAATTGCGCCGCACCATGGAGCAGTTGATCGGAGAACTGCAGAGTGCCGCCGACTCTCCTTTGCCGTCGCCACCTCCAATAGCTCCCGGCGTCGCGGACCCGGACACCGACCCCACTACCGGCTATCTCGCCTACCCTGCCAACAATCGCTTCAGTGCCCGCATCAAGGCGGCCGTGACGCTGGCGGTGGAGAATCAGGATTCTCTGTTTATCACCGTCGGTGGCGGCCTGGGCGGCTGGGATGACCACGCCTCAGCCATGGAAGACTATGTGCCGCGCATGAATCAGGTGATGGAGGCCTTGCGTGTGGCCATGAAGCACATCCGCTATGCAGATATCAGCCACGGAGGACGTCGCCGTACGGACAACATCGTGATCAAGGTGCATGGCGACTTCGGCCGCAATGTCAATTTGAACAATTCGCAAGGCTGGGACCACGGCAACAACCAGAATCTGTACACCCTGGGTGGTGCAGCCATTCGTCCCAATCGCGCCCTGGGCAAGGTCGTGGGACGAACCGACGTATCGGGCCCTGCCAACCAGAACCGCCAGTATACGCAACCGGCCGATGGCAGCTACGAAGCGGAACCACTGGCGATCGCCTCGACTCTCTACAAATACTTCGGGGCGCAGAACCCGCAGGCGCTGACCCGTGACGCCGAACAGAACCCCGCTGGCGATGCAGCAATCAATGAGACCTATCCACCAGAGCCGCCTGTATCGATCTAGCCCGCGGATCCTGAATCTCAGCTCAGGTGCGCTGGGCGCCATGGTAGAGATTCACGACATGACGGGCTTCAGCGAAGAACAGCCAGCGCTCTACCAGCACACCCGCATAGGCACTACCGACGGCCAGCAGCATCGTGGGAAGGTTAACCGGGCCGAACAGCCCGGTGACTATTAACAGTGGAATAACAAACGCAAGTCCGACACTGATGGCGCGCAGCCAGATGAGCCGGATGCGTTCCACCTGGTAGCCGAATTCCTTGGTATGAAACGTATCGGAGCTGTGCCCGACGTCCAGCAATCGAACCGTGGCGCGAGTAAAACCCAGAGCCGTGTTGATGGTGGGTCCGGCCGGCTGCCCAATCCAGTAGAAGTAGATGATCTTGACCATACCCGCAAGCAACAGTAACACCAGCGACACTACCTCCAGAGCGTCGCTGGTCAATCCCTGCTGCGCCAGCATCAGATTCAGGATCAGGGCGCCAAGGAGCAAACCCAGCAACACGAAATTGAACGGGGTGAGCGCGGTGTGCCACTGGCGAATCGTCTTCAGTGAAGCATAGATCATCGCCGTGCACACCAGTACCACGATGGCCAGCATCGAGGTCAGCACACCGGACACATTGGTGGCAACCGTATTGCCTGTGAACCATTCGAACAACAACCAGATCAGACACACCGGGTAGAAAAGTACGGCGAATACGGCCTCACGCGACAACCAGGACGTCTTGAAGCGTGTAAAGGAACGCCAGGCATTGCGCGGATTGGCAAGGTGCAAGGTGGATGAGAGCAGTCCCACGGTAACCAGCAGGAGACCCACCAGTGCCATGGCCGTGACCTGGTCCGGACTGGCCTCCGGTGTAAGCCGTGTCAGGCGAGCCAGCCCCAGCAGGAACAACACGCCGTAACCTGCTCCCGCAGTCACGGTAAAGAAAATGACGGACAGTGCCGGATGCATCAGTGAGTCCCCTTGCCCAGTGAGTTGAATGCATCCTTCTGGCGTTTCATCCACTTGCCGATCAATGATTCCTTTTCGCCGCCTTCCCGCTTCTCCATCATCGGCGATGCCGGTCGCTGGCGTGGCGGCAGGTACTTGTTGACCGGCTTGTATCCGAGCTCGGGCATCATCGCATAGCCACCGCGTTCTCTGACCAGGCTGCTGACCTGGGAATCCGGATCATCAAAATCACCAAAAAAACGTGCATGTGTCGGACAGGTCAGTACACAGACAGGCTGGCGCTCATCCTTCGGCAGGTTCTCGTCATAAATGCGATCGACACACAATGTGCACTTCTTCATCACTCCCTGGTCTTCATCCAGTTCGCGTGCACCGTACGGACAGGCCCATGCACACAGGTTGCAGCCCATGCATTTGGACTGATCAACAAGCACGATGCCATCTTCCTCGCGCTTGTAGGAGGCACCGGTCGGGCAGACCGTCACGCATGCTGCATCATCACAATGCATACAGGACATAGGTGTATTGATGGTCTTGCTGTTTGGATACTCGTCCACCTCGAAGTTGCGGATGCGATTGAACCAGACGCCAGAGGGCTCTCTGCCGTAGGGGTCGTAATCCGTCAGCGGGCCAGTCGTGCCAGACGTATTCCACTGCTTGCAGGCGACCGCACAGGCATGGCAGCCAACACAGGTATCCAGGTCTATGACCAGGCCGAGCTTCATGGTTCGTCCCCTCCGGCAAGGTGCCCGCGACTCAGGGCATCCTGCATCGAACGCTCAAGATTGACGGGCGTGTGCGTATGGTAGTGAAGAACTTCCGGAGACGGCGGCATGTCCGGCAGTCGCTTCACTGTGGCAAATGTAGGATAGAGCCCGGTCTCGCCAGGCGCTGCCGGATAGACATTCACTTTCAGGTCGTACCAGGCGGCCTGCCCGGTAACGGGATCCGAATTACTCAGACTGTGCTCACCCTCCTGTGCAGGCAGCAGTTCCGATATCAGGTGATTCATCAGAAAACCCTTCTGGGACTCGGGTGCATCCTCGGACAATCCCCAGGTACCACTCTGTTTGCCAATGGCGTTCCAGGTCCAGACCGTGTCCGGATTGCAGCCTTCCATCAGTTTTGCCTGGCACCGGATCCTGCCATGATGACTCTCTACCCACACCCAGTCCAGATCCTTGATGCCCATGCCTTTACCACGTGCCCGATTCATGTACAGGTAATTCTGCGCCATGATCTGCCGCAACCACGCGTTCTGTGAATCCCAGGAGTGGTACATGAACATGGGTCGTTGATTGACCGCGTGAAAGTGATACTGCTCATTGTCCACGCGCTGCTCCTCCAACGGCACATACCAGTCAGGCAGCGGATCGAAGTATTGCACCAGCCGTTGCTTGTCTTCCTGCCTGACAGGCTTGGGACCGTCGTACAATCCCTGCCCCGCCAGTCGGAATTTCTGCAGCACTTCCGAATACAGCTCCATGACGATCGGACCGCTGTGTGCATTGAAGCCGACCTGACTGGCCCACTCAAGGTAGTCCTTGTTGGCAAATCGATAATATCGTTGCCCGGCTGGCAGATGCTGCTCGAAGAAACAATCGTTATCCTGATAAGCCTGCCATTGATCCTGATTGGGCGCACCCACCATGCTCTGCTCACCGTTCTCGCCGCGCCAGCCAGCCAGAAAGCCGATACCCGGTGCTTTTTCCCAGTTGATGATGAAATCCTTGTAGTCCTTGAACTTCGGTTCACCATCGGGCCGGGTCAGCGCAGGAAAGCCCAGACGCGCACCGATATCCACCAGTACCTCCTGCCAGGGCCTGACATCGCGGTCCGGCTCCAGCACCGGCTGACGAATAGCGTCACAGGCCGCATGCGGTTCGGAGATTGGCCGGTCGAGCATGGAGATCGTGTCGAAGCGTTCCAGATAGGTGGTATCGGGTAACACCAGGTCAGAGTAGTTGACCATCTCTGAATGAAAAGCATCACTGGTCACGATGAACGGCAGTTTGTAACCGCCATGTTCATCTTTCATGCGCAGCATTTCCTGTATCTCGGCGGTGTTCATACTGGAATTCCACGACATGTTTGCCATAAACAGGATCAAGGTATCGATCGGATACGGATCACCTTTCACGGCATTGGTGATGACCATGTGCATCATGCCGTGATTGGCAAGTGGCGCCTCCCAGGAGTAGGCCTTGTCGATACGCAGCGGGACTCCATCGTGGTCGATGACCAGATCCTCCGGTGCCATGGGGAAACCCAGTGGTGGCGAGGAGAGCGGCGTATCCGGCGCCATCGCCCAGGCTGGCTTGATCGGTGGTGCAATATGTTTGGGAAACGGGGGTTTGGCCAGGTGCGACCCGGGACAATCAACCGCGCCGAGTAACACCTGCAGCAAGTGAATCGAGCGACAGCTCTGAAATCCGTTGGAGTGCGCCGAGATGCCTCGCATGGCGTGCATGGCCACAGGTCTGCCGACAAATTTATCGTGTCGACGCCCTGTCCAGTCCGTCCAGGGAGTATCGATAGTGATGGTTTCCCTGAAGGCAACGTGCGCCATTTCCAGTGCAAGCCGTTCAATGGTATCGGCATCGACGCCAGTGATGGCGGCCACGTTTTCCGGGGCGTACTCGTCACTGAGGTACTTTTCCGCGAGCAGTGTCATGACCGTCTTGACCCGCACACCCTCATCAGTCAGGTACTCACCGAACAACGCTGCCTGGATGTCATTGTCATGGCTGGAGTCTGTCCAGGATGCCGGACTGTCACTCGCCTGGTCCCAGACCTGCAGCTCTCCTGACTCGTTACGTAGCAGCAGTCCGTTGCGGGAGGTATCCGGCGCATCGATGACAAGCTGGGTCGAATTGGTATAGCGCACGAGAAAATCCCAGTCGAATTGTTCGTGCTTCAACAGTACATGGGCAAATGACAAGGCCAACAGACCGTCGGTCCCGGGACGAATGCCAATCCACTCATCGGCGATGGCCTGATAGCCCGTGCGCACCGGATTGATGGCGACGAACTTGGCACCTCGACGTTTGAGCTTTTCCAGACCAATCTTGATGGGGTTGGAGGCATGATCCTCGGCCACACCCCAGAGCATGAAGTATTTGGCATGATCCCAGTCCGGATCACCAAATTCCCAGAAGGACTGGCCAGTCATGTACAGGCCACCGGCAGCCATATTGACCGAACAGAATCCGCCATGGGCTGCCCAGTTGATAGTGCCAAACTGGGACGCCCAGAAGCCGGTCAGGGCCTGCATCTGATCCCGGCCGGTAAAGAAGGCCAGTCGCTTCGGGTCGGTTGACCGGATTTTTCTCAGCCGCTCGGTGAGCAAATCCAGCGCCTTGTCCCAGGAAATCGGCTCGAACTCGCCGGCGCCGCGCTCGGTACCAGCTTTGCGTACCAGTGGCTGGGTCAGTTTGGCCGGGGACTTCTGTTTCATGATGCCGGCATTGCCCTTGGCACACAACACACCCTTGTTGACCGGGTGCCTGGGATTGCCCTGGATAAAGCGAATCTCGTTGCCCTCCATCGTCACCTTGATGCCGCATCGGCAGGCGCACATGTAGCAGGTCGTCATCTTGACCGTCTGTTCGGCGTGGTTTTCGAATTCCGGGAGCACGGACATGGGTAGTTGGATTCTGTCAGGTGAACAGTGCGAATGCGGACTATGGCGAGAACTTGACGCCTTTGCCACTCAGTATAATTTGCGGATCCATAAATTCTATCGTCTCTGGCCTGGACAAGTCACTTTTCATGAATGCCCCAGTCCGGGCTTTTTCCTACGCAGGGTCTGTCAGCCGTGCACACCATAGTTGAGCAGCAGCACGATCAGCAGCAGGAAAATAGCCACCATGATGATGGTATCGAGCAAATCCATGGTGTGATTTTCTTCAAGCAGTTCCACCAGCACGAACAGCATGGGAAACAGAAACAGCAGGAGTAGCAGATTAGTAAAGGAGAACGTCAGCGGCAGTTCAGGATGATCGGGATTGATCCAACCCTGGTAGCAGGCAATGGCAATGAGGGTAAATGGCAGAACCATGAACATGACTTGCGTTATTCCACCGAAGCTGTTAGCCAGCGCGATGCCGAACTCCCCTTTGCGGTGCGACTGCCAGAGAATGACGTATTCACTCATTCCCGCAAAGCCGGCAAGCACCAGCGCCGCCACCAGATGATTCAGCTGCAGGTCGCGAATCGCAATCTGCGCAAATTCGGCAACCTGCTCACCGCCGATTACCGCACCGATGATTCCGATCAGGAGATAACCGCCGATAAGTGCCCACGAACTTTCGTGCACGCGCTTGTAGACCAGTCCACGTCGCCTTTCGATCTGCTTGTCCGACAACTCCAGAGCATCACTCACCTGTCCTTCCTCCTTTGCATAGTCTCGCAGCATCTTGTAGATGTAGACGACAAATATCGTAAGCATGAGCAGACCTACGGCCAGCAGGTCACGGGGAGCGAAGGAATTCTTCGGGTGCACACTGAACGACATGACCATCATGACCAGACCCAGTATCAGTCCTATGGCAGCGCCGGCGACCAGAATTTGTGTGCCAGCTCCGGTGATAGGCTTGGGCATCAGATACTTGCCGTACCGGTCCTTTGGAAGGAAAAAGGAGTAGATACTGAACACCAGTGCGTTGTTGTATATGGTGACGAGAGCGACCACGAAAGCCGTCAAAGGACTTATCGGAATCAGAAAGGCAATGACTACGAGCTCAGGCAGCGTCGACAGAATCTCGGTCATGGTGCCGGCTACATAATGATCCCATTCGAGCCTCGCAGCCAGTCTTTCGCTGGCAGTTATCAACGCACCGCAGGTGCCTTGCAGGATTATCAGGCCGATGACAAGCGCTGAAAATGCCTGTGCCCAGCCGGGAAGCTCAACATCAAACTGTTTTAGTAGATACAACGTGGTCCACAGGACAAAGCCCAGTCCCAGCCTTGCAGCCCATGGGAATGCGACGGCTCGCGCCTCCGATTCCGGCTCGCCCAGGTAGGTAATCGCGAGGCGATCCGGATCGATGCCAGCATCACGCAGTGCGTCATCCGCAAGCCTGGGAGCATCCGGCAAGCCCGCTTTACTTGCCCCGACCAGTTCAGGCCGGCCGGATTCAGAATCTGTCATGTGAGCCTGTCATCGCATACGCCTGATATACCCACTGTAAACTCATGGGCTGTGTATTCTCGATCAGGCAGCGCAGCCAACGATACCGAACACGGTTTCGGCGCCCATCAGAAAATAGAGCCAATACGATGGGCCGGACGTCAATCGTCTTCAGGATGATTGCCCGATGGCCCTGACGCAGGCGGACAGCATAGCGTCCCTGGTAAACGGTTTTTGCACGAGAATGACTCCGGCATCGAGATGACCACCATGGATGATCGCGTTCTCCGTATAACCAGACATGAACACGGTACTGATATCGGGCAGGACATTCCTGACAGTTATCGCGCAGTCCGGGCCGGATTTGTCGCGGCCAAGGACAACGTCCAGCACTTGCAGGTCAAAGGTATTGCCTGCATCGATTAAAGATAGCGCTTCATCGGCCGTCCCCACCGACACTGCCACACAGCCCAGGCTTACGAACAGTGCTGTCACCGTTTCGCGAATGGCATCGTCATTATCCACGATCAGTACAGACAGGCCCTGAAGAATCTCGCTGCCCTGCCTCTCAGAATGCCTAGCTTGAACTGCTGCAATCCGATGTGAACGCGGCAAATACAGTTTCACCGTCGTGCCCTTGTCTATTTCCGTATATATCTTGATGTGGCCGCCGGATTGTTTGGCGTATCCATATGCCATTGACAGACCCAGGCCAGAGCCTCGGCCTGTATCCTTGGTCGTAAAAAACGGGTCAAATGCCTGCTCAGCCACCTCGGGTGTCATACCCGGACCGTCATCTGTGACTGCAAAACAGACATACTGCCCTGGCTCGACGTCATAGTTGACACGGGCATAATCCTCATCGATCCTGGCGTTGAATAC
>JABDKN010000213.1 GCA_013002205.1 Granulosicoccus sp. | reverse complement strand
GCAGGGAACCGCGCAAGACGGTGCTGGGCATGCCGTGGTTCGTTGACCGGCGAACCCTGCATGAGGAGGCCGGGAAAATGATTGACCGACTGGGCGCCAGCCTGCCATCGATCAGTCGGCCGGTCGGCACCTTTTCAGGCGGGCAGCAGCAAACCGTGGCGATCGCACGAGCACTGACGTTCAATCCGAGTCTGGTCATCATGGATGAACCCACGGCAGCTCTGGCGGTAAAAGAAGTGCAAAGCGTTCTGAACCTGATCCGCCAGCTCAAGCAGCAGGGCATCGCGGTGGTGCTGATTTCCCACAGGCTCAATGACGTATTGAGCGTCACCGATCACATCGTGGTACTGCGTCAGGGACGCGTGGTCAACATTCTGAATACTGCTGATACCACCATGAACAGACTCGTCAGTGAAATCGTCGGCGCCGACGCAGCTGACGCGGCACTTCATGAAACACGGGGATAAACTCATGGCGACACTCGGTGTACATACCTTTGCATTTGCGCCAACGTGGCAACCGCAGCAGATATCGGCGGTCGCACCGTCGCTTCGTGATCACGGTGTAACGGTACTGGAAATCCCGCTACTTCGACCCGACGAGATCGATGTGGCGGCCAGTGTTCGACTGGCACGGGAGTACGATTTTACACTGGTATGTTCACTCGGTCTCCCGGCATCGCTGGACATCATGCGCAGCCCCGATGAAGCCCTGGCCTTTCTCGAACCGGCGTTCAAGGTTACGCAGGCACTGGGCTCAGGCATACTCAGCGGTGTGACGTATACCACCATTGGAAGGACGACCGGCCGTGCACCGACTCAGGAAGAAAAGGATTCCGTTTGCCACTTTCTCGAATCGGCTGCCAGACTCGCTGGCCGGTTCAATCTGCAACTGGGTATCGAGCCTTGCAACCGGTACGAGACGCACCTGATGAATACGGCGCAACAGGCTGTCGACTATATTGAACGCCTGAGTGCGGGCAACGTGGTGATACACCTGGATACCTATCACATGCACATCGAAGAACGCGACTTCGGCAGTGCCTTCGCCACCGCATCCCCCTTCCTCGGATACGTGCATGTATCGGAGAGTAATCGGGGAACACCGGGACAGGGGATGGTCGACTGGTCCGCGGTCATGCAAGGTCTTGCCGCCATAAGTTACTCAGGAACGCTTACCCTTGAAAGCATGAATCATGTGGATGTGGATATCGCAGGGGCGCTGGCCATCTGGCGCCCTGTCGCCGACAATCCGGATGAGGTCATCTCCGTCGGCCTGCCCTTTCTCAAAGACGTTGCCGGCAGGTCCGGACTGGTATTGAGGTAGAAGTCGACACGTGATCGACCCAAGCTCACCAACCGACGCCCGGCGCATCCGCCGCGGCGAGTCTTCCACCACTGACGGGAAACCTGTTGAACGACCTGGCATGGGGCCTGTACCGCGGTTGAACCCGGCATCAACCTCATCGAGCTGAACCTGACCGGCCGGAGGATACTGCGCCTGCTTGACCGTGATCAATGCCGATCCGGCAGTTCACCTATATCCTCTGTACTGAGCCTGGCAGGGCTATATAACGGGTATGAGGCGCAACCATGGAACTATGGGCAGAACTTTTTTCGGACTCCGTCGGCATCATGTCCGCTCTGGTCATAGGATTTCTCATCCTGATGGCGCTCTGGTTCGCCTGGTATTTCATCACGCACATGATGCGCGACGGTGAAAAGAACGATGAAAGCGCATCATCCTGAATCCCTGCCGGCGTTCCCGCCAGCAATCTGTGCATGAGTGCACAGTAAATCCGAAGTTGCCGGGACATGTCGCACTATAATAGTGCGATACTGGTCGCGCCGGCACCATCGGGATGCAAGCCAGTGAAGTTCGTGAAAAAAACATTCGCTTTAACTTGTTGTATTAATTGAAATTTACTGGAATACATCAGGCAATCTGACTCGCTCCGGCAAGGTGCGCAATTTGCAGATTGAAGTCCGTGACTATATTTCCAGTGCCTTCGAAGGCAGACGAACTCAACGTGCTCGACGCGATGGCGACGGCGGTGATCGCCATCGACGACGGTATGCGCATCGATTATCTGAACAATGCGGCTGAGCAACTGCTGGGAATCAGTGCCCGCAAAGTGCTGGGCCAGCGCCTTACCCGGGCACTGACGATTCCGGACTCCCTGTTCGCGCGTATCCGAATTGCCCTGCAGGCATCCCAGCCGTTTACGGATAGGCAGGTGTCCGTTGAACCGCACGGCCGCGATCCGCAGGTGGTCGACCTGTACCTGTCTCCATACCGCCAGGATGACTCCCGCCCCGGTCTGATTCTGGAAATCAATATCATCGATCGGCCGCTGCGCATTGCCCGCGATGAGGCCATACTGGCTCAACAGGAACATGCTCGCTCTCTGCTGCGGGGACTTGCCCACGAAATCAAGAATCCGCTGGGTGGACTTCGTGGCGCGGCTCAGTTGCTGGATCGCCAGCTACCCGATGCCGAACTGAGTGAATACACCAGGATCATCATCCGCGAAGCGGACAGGCTGCAGAGCCTGATCGATCGCATGCTTGGTCCGACCTCCCGACCGCGACGTGATGTCGTGAACCTGCACGAAGTGCTGGAACATGTCAGGAAGATCGTCATCGCCGGGGCGGCGGACGATGTTCAGGTTCGCTTCGATTACGATCCCAGCATTCCCGAATGCCTGACCGATCGCGACAGGCTGGTGCAGGTCCTGTTGAACATTGCAGGCAACGCGCTGCAGGCACTCGATGAGTCGGGCATGATCATTTTTCGTTCTCGCGTGGTGAGCAATTTCACCATCGGTGGCACCCTGCATCCACTGGTCGCCTGTGTGCAGATCATCGATGACGGGCCGGGTGTTCCGCATACGCTGCTCGATCAGATTTTCTACCCGATGGTGACCGGCACTGACGGTGGTACAGGGCTTGGCTTGTCCATCGCACAATCGATTATGAACCAGCTGGGTGGACTGATCGAATGCAGCAGCGAGCCCGGCAACACCATATTCACCGTACTGATTCCTTTGGAGATAGCATGAGCGACGAATACGTCTGGGTCATCGATGATGATCAATCTATCCGGTGGGTACTGGAAAAAACGCTGAAACAGGCAGGCATGACAGTCAATGTGTTCGAGTCCGCCGACGAGGCCCTGGACGCCATGCGTGGTAATGCGCTGACCCCGGATGCTGTCATCAGCGATATTCGTATGCCAGGTTCCGACGGTCTGTCACTGCTCGACCAGATAAAACGCACACATCCCGAGCTGCCAGTCCTGATCATGACCGCCTTTTCAGACCTGGACAACACGGTCTCAGCGTTCGAGCGTGGGGCGTTCGAGTATATTCCGAAGCCCTTTGACGTGGATAACGTCATCGACCAGGTACGTCGCGCCTGCAGCACACAAAAGGAGAAGCGTAGCCAGACTCCCTCGCCCAGTCGCGGAAAGATGAAACAGCAGCAGGATGAACCTCCCGAACTGATCGGCGATGCACCTGCCATGCAGAACGTGTTCAAGGCCATCGGTCGACTGTCACGATCCAAAATCACCGTGCTGATCAACGGCGAAAGCGGCACCGGTAAAGAGCTGATAGCTCATGCACTGCATCGGCACAGCCCGCGCTCCGAGAAACCGTTTGTGGCACTGAACATGGCTGCCATCCCGCACGATCTGATGGAATCCGAATTGTTCGGTCATGAGAAAGGCTCCTTCACCGGCGCGCAAAGCACCCGCATCGGCCGTTTCGAACAATCCGATGGCGGCACCCTGTTTCTCGACGAGATCGGTGACATGCCGGCCACTTTGCAGACACGATTGCTGCGCGTGCTCGCCGACGGGCAATTCTACCGTGTTGGCGGGCATACTCCGATCACGGTGGACGTCCGTATTATTGCAGCGACCCATCAGGATCTCGAATCCCTGGTAGAACAGAAGCGATTCCGCGAAGACCTGTTTCATCGACTCAATGTGATCCGCATCGAAGCGCCACCATTGCGGGAGCGACGCGAGGACATACCCCGACTTCTCAAGCATTTTCTGGCCAGGGCGGCCGAGGAGCTTGGTGAGGAAGCCAAGGTCATGTCGCCCGCTTTCGAAGCCTATATCAGCTCACTGAGCTGGCCGGGGAATGTACGGCAACTGCAGAATACCGCCCATTGGCTGACGGTCATGGCCGGCGGCACAGAACTGACCGTGGAGGACATGCCTGCGCAGGTCAGGGATGCTTCATCTCAGCGGGAAGTGGACTGGGAAAACGGACTTCGCCAATGGGTAAACCGTCAGTTGCACGATGGACGTACCGATCTACTGGCCATTGCCCAACCAGCCGTGGAACGCATCCTGATCCAGTGCGCCCTGAACAAGACGCAGGATCGTCGTCAGGAAGCCGCGCGTCTGATCGGCTGGGGTCGTAACACGCTTACCCGCAAAATAAAGGAGCTGGAGTTGTAGCGTCGCGGTCAACGTTAACCTCACCGCACTCGTTCACCCCGCCCTTACCTGCACTCGTTCACCGATATCATTGAGAATGTGGCGCAGTTCGTCATAGTCAGGATGCCGCACGCGTAGCCAGGCGTTGGCCATGTACCCTGCCTCCACCCCCTGCGTCGGTGTGCCCGGTTCCGGGAAGTACTGTTCGACAATGTTCTCACCGTACTGGCTGAATACGCCCTCCACACCTTCATAGCTGAAGATATTGCCATCACGGTCCGGTCTCAGGGCAATGATGCCGCAACTGTAACGCCGGCTCGGTTGCTGATCGGTGTGCAGATGACAGACAGCCATGGCCCACTCGCGGTACAGATCGAACTCGTTACCGGCGCAGTAGCTTTCCCATTGACCGACGCCCGGTGGGCGACAGCCAATCTCTGAAAAACGGAGGCCCTTGGGTCCGTAAAACCATTCCATGTGTGTGGCCGAGGTGTGAATACCCAGCGCATCGATGACCCGCTTACCCATCTGCCTGATCTCGTCGTATCCGGAATCGTGCAGCCGATTGGTGGAAATGATCTGCGGTGAGATCCAGCGTGCGCGCATGGCTTCCAGCACATTGGGGTAGTAATGGCTGATGAACTCGTGCGCGGGCTCTCCCTGGACGGTCAATGTGTCATAGAAACCCTCATGTCCCTCGACGAACTCCTCGATTGCCACTGGCGCACCATCAGCCAGCCCACAACCCTGCGCCACCAGCTGTAATTCTGCCTGGTCGTTGGCGCGGTAGGTACCGGCTGCACCGGCTGCATCCCGTGGCTTGATGATGACGGGGTAGCCGACGACATCGGCAAATTCCAGTGCTTCCCGGGTACTGGACAAACCGGCAGATGCGGCGGTCGGCACGCCAGCGTTTCGCAGGACATCCTTCATGGCCACCTTGTCGCGGCACAGGTACGCGGTTCTGGCCGTGGTGCCCGGGATCCCGCAGCGTTCGCGCACATGCGCAGCCGGAAGCACATGCGCTTCCACTACCGCCTCCATCCGGTCAACCCACTGTGCGTCCTGAGCCTGCCGAACCGCCCATTCCAATGCTGCCTCGTCGGTGACCGAGCTGATCTGCTGATACGATGTCAGCCAGGCGCGCGTTTCCTCGTCCAGCCAGTCATAGGGCCTCTCACCAATGCCGATGACATTGGCACCTATGGAAGCCAGTGCACGTACGAACTGGCGCTGGTTGGCCGGGAAGCCCGGCTCGATGAAAATCACGTTCATGCGGATGTGGTCTCCTGTTCAGGCCATTCAGTGATCGACTCGCGATCCCCGGGGCAGACTGATCGCCGGTGCAGGCACCGTTGATCTGCGCTCAATCGGCGAGTTCATCGAGATAGCGCGGCAGCATCTGTCGCCAGGTTGGCCAGTCATGATCGAATTCATGGCTCCAGGCGTCCACCCGATTGGGTATGCCGGCCGCACCGAGTACCTTGGCCATATGCCAGGATTCGTTGGGATTTTCCCAGCGACCCTGCCCGAAAGGCAGAAGTACGAAGCGTGAGTGCAAGGTACTGAGCAGCTCGCCCGGTCCGAGCCTGGGCAGGAACTGCAGCGGCGTTGACAGGTAATAGTCCTCGTTACCCTGGAATCCCAGCAAGGTTTCCAGATCATAGGTACCGCTCATGCCGATAGCGGCACGAAATACCTGGGGATAGCGGCATAACATGGCCACTGCATTGTATGCACCAATGGAGGCACCTGCTGTTATGAGCTCTCGCCATTCACCACCACAGTCCTCGATGATGGCAGGCACCACTTCATGAACCAGGTACTCACCAGTCTGCTTGAGCAACCAGCAGCGATGCTCCACGGATCCGGACTGCGCGGCCAGCGCCCGCCCGGCGATACTATCGAACGAATAGACTTTGATTCGGCCTGCTTCGATCAGTGGATGGATAGCACCGATCAGGTGCATTCGCTCGGCTTCTTCAGCATCACCGCCAGCTGTGGGAAACAGCACCACCGGTTGCCCCCAGTGACCCCAGCGTGCCAGTGTGATCTCTTGCTCCAACCGTGGCGAATACCAGCGAGTGACCGTTTTCATGAATTATCCCGTCGTGTGCGCCGGCTCATGCGATGTGCCCATGGCAGCGCGGTCCGCAAACGCGCTGAATTGTGATTGCCCGATCAGAAACCATCCGCATCGCCCCGTGCGCCTTCAGTATCACGCCAGCTCTGGATACGCTGCCAGAACATCTCGGTGAACTCGTCTATCTCGTGTACGGGAAACAGTGCAGACACCTTCTGGTGGATGGCATCACGCAGGGTATCCGAAGCAAAGAACTCATAAGCCAGTTCGTCCAGATGCGACAGGTGCGTCTGGCAGAATTCACGGAAACGTTCGGTTTCAAATCGCTGATGAGCGATTGCCGCATACTCGGACAATTTCTCGCGCGGTGAAAGATCCTTGTCGGCGACAGCGAAGTAAGGGTCCCAGAGCAGGTTCCGATGCATGGGACGAGCGGTCGCCGCGCAGAAGATCGACCATCGCAGGTTGGCCTTGATGAGCCAGGGAAAGTGATAGTGCAGCGAGGTCACCTGACTGTCCGGACAGGCATTGGCGAAGTCGATGGGGTGCCAGATTCCATCCCGGCGCAGCGCTTCACAGGAATTGAAATCCCAGCCGAAAAAACTGTTGATCGTGACGGTCATGTCCTCCAGTACGGAATTGTCGGCAGCATCCAGAAAGTCGACATCCATCCGGTAACGATCGTGTAGTGGTGCTGAGGGATCGTAGTTGACCTTGCGCATCTGCGGCCCTAGCCCAACACAGCGAACGAACCAGTCGTGCGGCAGTACGGCCGCCTGCAGGTTCATCACCTCGGTACCGCTTTGATCGTAGGCGCGCTGCAGTTCGTTCAGGTTGTCAATTTTCGATACACCTTTCCAGCCACCACCATGGTAAGGCTTCATGAAAAAGGGATACCCGATTTCATTGCCTATGTCCTCCAGGGAGAACATGCGCGCATACTTTCTCAGTGTCTCCTGTAGATCATCCGACTGCTCATAGGCCTTGGGTGGCAGCATCCAGGTTTCCGGAACCGGTAATCCCAGACGCATCATGGCCGCATAGGAAGTATGCTTCTCATTGGATTGCAGGGACCAGGGATTGTTGTAGACATACAGATCATCAAGAAGAATTCCCTTCTTTATCCATTCACGGCTGGTTGAATACCAGTGTGTCAGGCGATCTATGACCACCTCGTACTTGACGGATTGCTGCAGGTTGAACGGCTCGATGGTCACCCTCTCCGAGGCAAACGTCAGCTGCTCACCGCCGTGGCGGATATTCAGTTGCAGATCGCGCAACAAGGTCTCATAACAGATAGGCCAGCAGATATCCGCACCTAATGACAATCCGATGTTTACAGTACGTTCAGTCATGCCTTCTCCGTGTCGTTCGTTACCACTATCGTTTCAACACCCACTCCAGCCCCTCGCGCAACTGATCACGCCAGTTGTGCCAGTGATGCCCATCCCAGGCACTCCTGAATAAAACACTTACACCGTTTTTATGCAATAGATTTGCAAGTGCCTCATTCTCTGATGCAAGGCCTTCCAGTTCACCGGTGGATATGAAGGCACGCAGCTCCGGCATGTTGGGCGTGCGCCTGAATGCCTTGACCAGGCGGGAAACCCGCTCGAACACGGGGTGAGGACGCCCCTCCAGTTTGCGCTCATCCAGAATAAACGACCCGGAATGCAATACAGCTCCGCCAAATACACCGGGGTAGCGGAAAATCGTTGCCAGGGAGACCACCGCTCCGAGACTGGCCCCGAGAAGTACGCGATCCTCGGGACGTTCTGACACTCGGTAGCGACGGCTGACATGCGGCATCAGGTCACCGACGATATAGCGGGCATGCCGATGTCCACGTGCGTACTCTCCAAGCCTGTCGCGCGTCTGTACCAGTGCGGCAATGACCGGCGGGATGACACCCGAGGCAATCAGGTTATCCAGTGATGTGGAGAGATCTGCATAGGTAACGAAATCCGCCCCGTCATGAATAATGAGAAGCGGATAGATCAACTCCGGCTGATAATCTGCAGGCAGGTATACCTGCTCCTCGCGCGTTTCTGCGAACACACTACTGAGAACGTGCAGCGGCTCGATGGTGCCCGCCGGGGCACCTTGCGGCATACTCCAACTGGGTTGCGTATAGCCATAGGTCATGCATACGGAGTTTTCTCCGTAGGGATCTCCCGCTCGATCCGGATTCAGTGGATCCAGAACCCACTCTTGCCTGCCGTCCTGCTCTACCCCAAGCTTGTACTCGAAGCGGCCATTGTCAATGACATCCAGACTCAGCAGCCACAATGGCGTGTCGGTAACAGGCCGGAATTCAAGACGGTCAATGCCACCATGGATCCATCGCAACAGACATACCCGGTCGGCAGCGCCAATCCAGACAAAGGTCACCTTCCCGGGAGCGACCAGCGGAAATTCATGGGTATGGTGGAAATACTGCAGCCGCATGGGCGTAACAGCATGTGCGAGCAGTTCGGCAACGGCAGGATGTACCTGCTCATCAGGATGCAGGAAGTCCGGTACAGGTGATTGCTTCAACGGTGCCGTTACCCGGGCTCGAGCTCTTCGCTGGAAACCGATGCGGCGGCAGTGGCCGACTCAGAGGGTACGGACTCGGCAATGAGCCAGTCTACGACTGCCATCTGTGCCTCCCGATCGGAGGCGCCACCGGTCAGTTTTTCCTGATACACCTTCAACTGGTGATCCGCACTACTGCCCCGGCTCGCGATCACGCGAGCATGTTCGACCTCGCTCACGCAACCCAGGCTCTCGGCGTGAGGACGCAGCAACTCAACCAGCTCATCGATGAGTTCAGGCAACGGCACTGCCTGCCTTTTGCCAAAATCCCCAAGCTGTGCGTCGATACCGTATCGCTGTGCACGCCACTTGTTCTCAAGTATCAGAATACGCCGGTAGGTACGCCAGCGCTGATTGTTGGCCCGGAGGTGGGACAGAAAGGTCAACAGAGACTGATACAGGGCCGCAATACACAGTGCATCCTCCACCCATGTACACACATCGCAGATTCGAATCTCCAGGGTGGGGTGGCGAACGCTTGGACGCAGGTCCCACCAGATGCGTGACGGATCGTTAATCATGCCGCAGGCGGTCATGTCCTCGAGCATGTCCGTCCAGTCATTCCAGTTGTCGAAAGATTCCGGCAGACCTGATCGTGGAAGATGACCGGCAATGGTTGGCCGCATGGATTTCAGACCTGTGTCGATGCCTTCCCAGAACGGTGAGGAGCCACTGAGCGCCAGCAGGTGCGGCATAAAGTAGCTGACCTGGCTCATCAGGTCCACCCGCAGATCGCGGTCGGCAATACCGGCGTGAATATGCATGCCACAAATGGCCATGCGACGGGCAATACTGGCTTGCTCCACACCCATGATGCGATAGCGTTCCATGTCCACTGGCTCCTGCTCGCTCCATAATGACCAGGGGTGAGTGGAGGCGGCAATCAGACACAGGTCGAAGTCCCGGGCAACCGATGCGACTCCCGTACGTAGTTCAAGCAGCTCGGCCCGCGCCTCGTCGATGGTGTGACACACACCCGTACCTATCTCTATCTGGCTTTGCAGCATTTCGTGCATGACCCGCGGGCCAAGCAGGTCCTTGCACCTGTCCATGAATCCTGCAGCCTGGTGTTTTGCCAGCTCACGCGTATGCGGGTTGACCAGCAGGTATTCCTCTTCAATGCCTATCGAAATGCTATTTGTCACAGCGGCAGACCCCGGACTCAGTGTACATGGCAGCTGCCTGACATCCCGACAGCACAATGGTGACGCACATCGGACGTGATGCTACAGCATTGCACGCTGAGGTCAAACTGAAAGAGGCGGGATTGCCTACTCGCGCAGAACTCCTGCACAATTGGAATTGGCCGACCTGATATCCCATTCACCTGCACGGGTGCAGACACTGGCAAATGCCCGGTGAACTCGAAAACGTCCGGCATTCGGTCGCCCGTCATCCAGCTTTGCATCAAGTTGAGAGAGGATGCTCACGGGTATATGCTTGCCGGTCACTATCTCATGCGCCGGTGTGTCGACATCCGCCGCCTGGGCACTGTAGCTGATCTTGTAGTAACCGTTGTAGGGATTCCTCGGACAGGTGCCCGGGGCGCATTCCAGATCGGTTGCGGTACCCACGGCCGCCTGCGAGCCATCGAAGCTGCCACTGATGAATCCCGCCAGAGCCAGTTGCTGCCATACGCCGGCGCGTTCGCTCGACTCATCCACACGGCCATTACCGTTGCCCGGAACCGCTGCGCTGTCAATCTGGGTGCCAGCCTTGGCAAAATCTCCGGGTATGGATCGGTAACGCTCCTGGAATGATAACCAGGCGGTCTGTATTCCGGCTACCTCGGTGGTCATGGAGCGTACGCGTGCGTTGTCGATCAGTGCCTGTCCCTTGAACACGCCTCCCAGCACCAGCCCGATGATGACCAGTACGATGGCCACTTCCACCAGCGTGAATCCGCGACGGTTCCCGGGTGAAGACAGTGCTTTAACTGACGATTGTTTCCTGGTGTTCAAGTGGTATGACATGGGCATCTCCCTGGCATTGCAAAGAGTAATCACACGAATTCAGGCTGGCAAGTACGGCGGATCGTGTTCACCGACTTTTCATACAGTACTCATTGTTCGCGCAGCCATTCGATGACCATACTGGCATTCCGGTCCGGCGGAAACACCGGATAGAAAACCTTCACCACGACACCGCCCCGCACGACCAGCGCCAGGCGCTTGAGCAGGCGTCGGCCCTCGACCGTGAATTCCGGCAATCGCATGGCGTCGGCCAGTTCATGCTGCTCGTCCGACAGCAGTTCGAAGGGCAGTTTCAGTCGTGTGGCAGCTTCAGCTTGATCGACATTGCTCTGGCTGGACACACCGTATACTTTATCCACGCCAAGCTGTGCAAGCTCCTGAGCATGATCACGAAAGGAGCAGGATTGTGGCGTGCAGCCGCGTGCGCCCGGGATCATGTCCCAGCCGTCGGGCGGCGCTATTCCCGGTATGCCCGTCATCGGATAGGCATAGATGACCACCAACCCTGATTCGCCAGACAGGTTCACCCGTTGTCCGGATGTCGATTGCAAGGACAGCGAGGGCATCGACATACCGGTCAGGTGCTCACAGCCTCCGTCGTCCTGCGGTACCGGGATCGTATTCCAGTCCACTTCAGGGTTATTGCTCATGCTTGGATCTCCTGCGATAAATTCATGACCTGCAATCCGGGCCTGCAGTCTGGCTCATGCATGACCGGATGCGGCGTTTCATGGCTAAAACGGCGCACTGCGCGGCACACGTGGAAACGGAATGGCGTCACGAATATTCTCCATACCGGTGATGTAATTGAGCACTCGCTCGAAACCCATGCCGAAGCCCGAATGCGGAGTACTGCCGTAACGTCGAAGATCCCGATACCAGTCCAGCTCCTCGCTGAGTCCCAATGCCGCAAGCTTCTCATCCAGCACTGACAGGCGTTCCTCACGTTGACTGCCACCGATGATCTCACCGATGCCCGGCGCCAGCACATCCATCGCCGCGACCGTCCTGCCATCGTCATTGTCGCGCATATAGAAAGCCTTGATCTCTTTCGGATAGTTCTGCAGGATCACCGGCCGGCCGACATGCTCTTCTGCCAGCCAGCGCTCATGTTCAGACTGCAGATCCAGTCCCCAGCTCACTGGAAACTCGAAGCGTTTACCGGAATTTTCCAGCCGTTCGATTGCGTCACTGTAGTCCATGCGCTCGAAACTGGACTCGGCCACATGATGCAGGCGAGCCAGGGCATTTTTGTCGATGCGCTGGGCAAAAAATGCAATGTCGTCTTCGCGTTCCTCCAGTACGGCCCTGAACAGATACGTGAGAAAATCTTCGGCCAGATCAGCATTGTCCTGTAGATCGGCAAACGCCATTTCCGGTTCCACCATCCAAAATTCAGCCAGATGCCGACTGGTGTTGGAATTCTCGGCACGAAAGGTAGGACCAAAGGTATAGACCTTGCTCAGGGCCAGCGCATAGCTCTCCGCGTTCAATTGACCGGATACCGTCAGGTAGGCTTCCCGGGCAAAAAAATCCTTGTCGAAATCCACCTGCCCACTGGTATTCAAAGGAGGCTTCCGGGCATCCAGTGTACTGACGCGAAACAGTTCGCCAGCCCCTTCGCAATCACTGGTGGTGATCAACGGCGTATTCACCCACTGGAATCTTCGATCCTTGAAGTACTGGTGGATTGCGCACGAGAGGGTCGAGCGTACCCGACTGATCGCACCGAATGCATTGGTGCGAGGACGAAGATGCGCCACCTGCCGCAGGTATTCGAAGGTGTGCCGCTTCTTGGCGATTGGATATTGTTCGGGATCATCCACAGCACCCACGATACGCACACCTGTGGCCTGCAGTTCAACCACCTGCCCCTTGCCCTCGGACGGCACCAGCCTGCCTCTCACTTCCACGGCAAAGCCGGATGACAATCTGAGGACATCGCCATGGTAATTTTCCAGTGACTCTTCTGCGACGACCTGCAGGGCATCAAAGCAGGTGCCGTCATACAGCGAGATAAACGACAGTCCTGCCTTGGAATCGCGCCGGCTGCGAACCCAGCCCTGCACGACGACGTCCTGGCCTGCAGGCGTCGTGGACAGTAGATCGGCGATATCAACCTGATTCATGCGGGTATCCCCGGGTGTCTTTTCAGCGGTATCTCGCCGTGGCCGGCAAGCTCTGTGGTCAAGGCTGCCAGGGCATCGCGGCTGGACCCTGGCGCCCGTCCCTTGATCTGCCGGTCAATCTGTGAGCATGCCGAGAGCATGGACAGCCAGGATGCTGCCGTGTGCCTGGCCAGCGCTCTCTTCAGCGGCTGCGCTCGGCTTTGCCACACCCCGGCGGACTTCAGCGCGGCATTTTCACCCTGTCCGGCCTCGATGGCTTCTGCCGTGCGGGCACCGGCCCGAATCTCACTGACCAGGGACCACAGGATCAGCAATTCGCTGACGGCCTCATCGTGCAGGCCAGAGAGAATACGCAACGCGCGGACCGAGTCCCCGGCGAGCGCTGCCGCCGGCAGATCGCCAATCGAATAACGTGCACTGTCGCTCACGGCGATCAGCACCTGCTCACGACTTATTTCTCCCGGTGGATACAACAGCGCCAGTCTATCCACTTCCTGTCGAGCTGCCAGCAGGTTGCCCTCGACCCGTTCCACCATCAGCGTAAGCGTCTCCCTGTCCACTTGCAGGCCTTTGGCTGCCAGCCGCGCCGCCAGCCATGGCCCGAGCTTGTTCGGCGGGATGGGCAGGACATGCAACGTAACACCTGCCTCGTCGATGGCTTTGAACCAGGCACTCTTGTTGCCGGTGCCCTCCAGCTTGCCACTGGTGATGAGCAGCAGAACGTCCGGCGGCTGTCTGGCACAATACCGCCTGAGTTCCTCAGCCCCGACCCTACCGGGTTTACCGTCGGGCAGGCGCAGATCGATAAGTCGCTGGTCACTGAACAGTGAGAGGCTCTCTGCGGCCTCACGAAAAGTTGACCAGTCTGCATCCCCGTTGGCAAAGATGACCTGCCGCTCCACGAATCCGTTCCGGCGCGCCTCCTCACGCAGGTGATCGCCAATCTCCATGAGCTGCAGCGGTTCATCGCCATATAACAGGTACACGGGCGACAGGCCTCTCTGCAGGTGCGAGTCGAGTCTGTCCGGGTTGAGCTTCATGGCAGGCGGTGCTGTTTTCGAACGTGTAGCATACCCAAATTGCCCCGCTACGAGCGCGACACATTCGTTGGACGACAACAGCTACTCCGAACCACCACGCGACCTCCTGTTCAGACTCGGGCGTGCCATCCTGTTCGAAATGGATCCGGAAAAGGCGCACGATCTGGTACTGGGCACCATGAGCCATCCGCGCTGGCAGGCCGGGATAGCCTCATTGCTTGAACGACGCTATGCCGCCAGCACGTCTCAGGTCGAGTGCCTGGGGCAGACCTTTGCCAACCGGATCGGCCTGGCTGCCGGACTGGACAAGAACGGTGACTATATAGACGCGCTCGGGGCACTCGGGTTCGGCCATGTGGAAATCGGCACCGTCACCCCGCAAGCACAGCCCGGAAACGACAGGCCCCGACTGTTCAGACTGACGCAGTACGGCGCCCTGATCAATCGCTTCGGGTTCAACAACAAGGGTGTGAACCACCTGGTAGAACGGGTCCGGCAACGCCGTTACCGTGGCCGCCTGGGCATCAATATCGGCAAGAATGCGACGACCTCCCTGGACGATGCCGGTAAGGACTACCTGTATTGCCTGGAGCGTGTCTATGCGCACGCGGATTACGTCACGGTCAATATCTCTTCTCCCAATACCGCTGGCCTGCGGGACCTGCAGCACGGTGAGCGGCTCGAACAGCTGCTCGCCCTGCTCAAGACGGCGCAATACAGACTGGCAGGCGAACACGGCCGACAGGTACCTGTTCTCGTAAAGATTGCACCGGACTTGAGCAATGAGGAGCTCGACGAATTCTGCCGGGCGGTACTGGAACATGAGATTGACGGTGTCATCGCCGGTAACACCACGCGTGAACGCGAGGCGGTTCGCCATCACCTGTATGCACGTGAAGCCGGAGGTCTCAGCGGCGAGCCACTGCGATCACTGGCAGATGATTGTCTGCAGACCGTTGCCAGTCGACTCGATGGCAACGCTGCATTGATTGGCGTCGGCGGTGTGAGCTGCGGACGGGATGCACGCCGGAAACTGACACTCGGTGCCGACCTGGTTCAACTGTATTCCGGCCTGATCTACCATGGGCCGGCACTGGTTCGCGACTGCATCGACTGTACGAGTCACTGAATTTCCGAGGGACAGGTATTACATGGCAATCATCGATGTATTCAATGGCGACGCCGACGGTTTGTGCGCCCTGCACCAGTTGCGCCTGGCCGATCCGCAGGACAGCACCCTGATCACCGGTGTCAAGCGCGATATCGCCCTGGTCCGGCAAGTGCACGCCAGTGCCGGAGACACGGTTACGATTCTGGATGTGTCACTGGACAGGAATCGCGACGCGCTGCTTGCCGTCCTGGACACCGGTGCTACGGTAATCTATGCCGATCATCACTTTCCGGGGGAAATTCCACAGCATGCCAGGCTCACCACGCACATCGATACAGCAGCGGAAACCTGTACCGGCCTGATCATCAACGAGTTGCTCGACGGCCGCTATCTGCCCTGGGCCGTCACCGCAGCGTTCGGTGACAACCTGCACGCGAGAGCAACGCAAGCGGCGGGCCCGCTTGAACTGTCTGCCGGTGAGCTGGAACAGCTCAAAACCCTGGGTACCCTGCTCAACTACAACAGCTACGGATCGACGCTCGAGGATCTGTATTTTCTGCCGGCTGAGCTGTATCGGCGTCTGCAACCGCACACCAGCCCGTTTTCGTTCATTGTCGATGACCCGGCCTTTGCCACGCTGGCCGAGGGTTATGCCAGTGATCACGCTCGTGCCTGTGCGATCGAGGCAGATCGAAGCACCGAACACATGGCCATTTTCATTTTCCCCAATGATCCGTTTGCGCGGCGCATCAGTGGTGTATATGCCAATGAACTGGCACAGCAGAACCCTCTGCGCGCCCATGCGCTGTTGAGTGAGCTCGACGACGGCAGCTACCTGGTCAGTGTGCGCTCGCCACTGCACAATCGCAGCGGAGCCGATGAACTGTGTCGCCAGTTCGATACCGGGGGCGGCAGAAAGGCAGCCGCGGGCATCAACTGCCTTCCGGCCAGCGAACTGGATCGTTTCGCCAGTGCCATGCGCCGACAGTTCACGCCCTGAATCTGATGCACCGCTGTATCCAGCCTATGGCAGCGAGATGGCAGTGAGATAGCAGTGAGATAGCAGTGAGACGGCAGTAACCGGATCATGTACCTGCGGCTGGCACAGCGTCGGTCACTGCAGCGCCATCAGTCCCCTTACATGGGCTGTCGCGCAGCGGCTCAGGGCTGGCAGGGCATACCCACCTTCCAGCATGGAAACGATCCGCCCACTGCAGTGCCGGTCTGCCACGTCCATCAATTTCTGCGTGATCCAGACATAATCGGCATCGAGCAGGCAGATATTGGCCAGCGGGTCTTCCAGGTGCGCATCGAAGCCGGCACTGATAAACAGCATTTCGGGTTGGAATTCCTCCAGCGCGGGTAACCAGGTACGCGTGATGGCAGCTCTGAAATCGGCACTGTTGCAGCCGGATTTGAGCGGCGTATTGACACGCTGGTTGGCCACATTGTCACGGTATCCACCCGGATAAAATGGAAACTGGAACGAGGAGCAGAACAGTATTTTCGGATCACCGTCGACGATATCCTCGGTACCGTTGCCATGATGTACGTCGAAATCGACTATCGCGACACGCTCCATACCGTATTGACGGATGGCATGACGTGCAGCGATGGCGATGTTTCCAAAAAAACAGAATCCCATGGCCTGGAGGCGCTCGGCATGGTGACCCGGTGGACGTGTCAGGCAGAACGCGTTGTTCACGGCGCCACTGAGCACCTTGTCCACAGCCAGGATACCGGCCCCGGCGGCACGCAGACTGGCATCCAGGGTGTGGACATTCATCGCGGTATCGGCATCCAGCTGGATGGATCCGTTGGTGGGTGACTTGCGATGAATCAGATCGACGTAGGCTTCGCTATGACCCAGCACCAGGTGTTCCCTGGTTGCCCGGGGTGCGTCGACGTGTACCAGATAATCGTAGACATCCTGCTTTTTCAGTTGATCGTTGATGGCGTCAATTCGCTGAGGGCATTCAGGGTGGCCCGAACCATTGACGTGGAGCACACAGTCGTGATGTGAGATCAGGGCAGTGGGCATTGAACCTCCAGATGGAACGAGTGACGTGATGCAATGGAAATATACCAGTATGAACCGCAAAGCTCACTGCGCTTGATCAACGGATCTGCAATCGTGTTTAGCGTGCAGCCTCCATGTCAGGCTGCGCGCTGAGGTACCATCAGGTTCATGACGACGCTGCATCTCGACAAGATCCTGAATCCGGCCTCCCTGGTTGTGGTAGGTGCCAGCGCACGCGAACAGTCACCCGGCTACAAACTGACGCGCAACGTGGTGCAGGGCGGCTATCAGGGCGAACTCTACCTGGTCAATCCACGTTACAAAAGCGTGCTTGATATGACCTGTCACAAATCCATCAGGTCCCTGCCTGGTGTACCAGAGCTGGCCATCATCATTATCCCGCGGCGACTACTCAGGAAAACCCTGGTGCAGTGTTCGAGAAAGGGTATCCGCGTCGCCATCGTCATGTCAGGTGTCGACAACAGTCAGGCCATGCATCATTACGCCCAGCGCCTGGGAATGCGCCTCATGGGTCCCTATTGTGCCGGACTCATTCGACCATCCGTCGGACTGAACGCCTCCTTCAGTGAAAACCGTATACAGAAGGGCTCCCTGGCAATCGTCAGCCAGTCCGCTGCGTTGGGCTCCGCCATGCTGGACTGGGCGCAAACCAGTGGAGTCGGGTTTTCAGCACTGCTCTCAACCGGCGAGGAGACTGACATCACCTTGTCGGATCTGATGGATCTGCTGGCTGAGGACTGGCACACCAAAGCCATCATCGTCTACGTGGACCGGGTTCATGCAACACGCAGCCTGCTGAGTGCACTGAGTGCCACCGCCCGCATCAAACCGGTGGTGCTGATGCGCTCCGCGCACGAGGCGGCCAGGTATTGCGACGCCTTGACTCGAACCGGCGAAGTGTATTCCTCTGAAAGTGTCTTTCAGGCCGCACTCGTCCGTGCCGGTGTCGTTCGCATCCGGACCTTTCATAACCTGTTTGCGGCCGCACGAATCCTCGCCACCGGCATCCGCTTGAAGGGCAATCGCCTGGCCATCGTCAGCAATGCCTCTGCGCCTGCCATGCTCGCGCTGGAACGTATGGAAATCAAGCATTTTTCCGTACCGGTATTGTCCCGCGATACCCAGAGAACATTGAAGTCAGAACTTGCCGGTCATCTGCACGGAACCAATCCGTTGGTGCTGCGCAACCCGACACAGCTCGCCGAGCACTATCGAAAAGCCATCGTGACATTGCAATCCCTGGATGATATCGATGCCATTCTGGTGATTTTCGTACCGGACTGGCGAAATTCTCCGACGGCGCTTGCCCAATCGCTGGTGCAGATCAAATCGGGCAGGCACCCGCTACTGGCCTGCTGGATGGGCGATGCCAGTGTGGCCGAAGCCCGGGACCAGTTGGGCCACGCCGGTATTCCGACATTCCGCACCCCCGAAGGCGCCATCGACGGTTTCGATTTCCTGCACCGTTATCATGTGAGCCAGCTACAACTGCTGCAATTGCCGAACCCGGCGTCACGCCGAAGCAGGACGGATATCTCAGCCGCCCACTCCCTGATCGATGATGAAATCAAGGCAGGTCACCGTGTGCTGGGACCGGTGAAGACGCGCATGCTGATGCAGCATCTGGATATTCCCGTATTGCGCTCACGCAGAGCACGCACTCTCGATGAAGCGCTCACCATGGCGAGCGAAATAGGCTATCCGATCGTCATGAAACTGGTTTCACCGAACATCAGCTACAAGGCTTCGGTCATCGAAACGCAACTGGACATCAGCTCGGCACAGCATGTTGCCAATGCGTGGCAGGCTATCGAGACACGCCTTCGGGAGCGCCGCCCCGATGCGCAATTTCGTGGAGTGCTGCTGGAGCCGATGTACTGTCCGGGTAATCCGCGAAGCCTGGCACTGTCCATCTCGCGCGATCCTTACTTTGGTCCGGTCATCTCGCTGGGAGTGGGCGGAGACCTGACCGCGCTGGTCAGTCAGCGAGCCGTGCAACTTCCACCCCTGAACCGCTACCTGATCGATGAACTGCTCACATGTCGTGAGGTCCAGACCTACATGGGCGCCTTCCGCCACAGTGAAGCAGTCGACCAGAAACCCGTCGCTCATGTATTGCGACAGTTGTCGGAGTTTGCCTGTGAACTGCCGGACGTGTTCTCCGTGGATATCAATCCACTGGTAGTGAGCAGGGAGGGTGCCGTGGCAATGGATGTACACGTGGTTCTGGAACGCTCATCCGCCGTCAAACGCTATGCACATCTGGCCATACACCCCTACCCCTGGCAGTGGGTACGCGATGTCACACTCAAGAACGCAGCGCGTGTGCAACTACGACCCATCAGGCCGGAAGATGCAGAGTCGATTGGTGCACTGGTGCGAAACATGTCCGCCGAATCACGTTATTTCCGGTTCATGCACGCCATCAACGAATTGTCGCCACGCATGATCGCCCAGTTCACCAAGCTTGACTACGATCGCCAGATGGCCTTCGTGGCGACCGATGATCAGGAGTTGGTGGTTGGGGCATGTCGCTACATGATCAGCAGCGACCGAGTGTCTGCAGAATTCGCCATCTCCATCAGTGAAGAGTGGAAGGGTTGCGGACTGGCCTCGGCGTTGATGCGACTCCTCATAGAGCATGCGACTGCACAAGGTCTGCAGAGCCTGCAGGGAGACGTGTTGCGCGGCAATCACCCGATGCAGTCACTGATGAAATCACTTGGCTTTACCAGCAGGCACAATCCGGAGGACCCTGAAGTCCTGATCTACGAATACCCCCTGACGGTCACGGCAGTCCCGGTGACATGAGACCCACGCTGGAATCCATGACTCTGCAGATCGAGGGATCGACCATCGCCGGCATCCGCCTGCGCGATGCCTCTGCCCGCGACGCGCCCCGACTTCTCTGCATACATGGCTGGCTGGACAATGCCAACAGCTTCGTTCCATTGATGCCCTATCTGCCCGCCTTCGATCTCGTCGCGATCGATCTGCCGGGTCATGGCTACAGCGATGCGCTGCCACAGGGCTACGCCCTTCACGAAATAGTCTTTCAGCTGGCGCGGGTGATCCAGGCACTGGGTTGGTCGGACTGCCACGTGGCCGGGCACTCGTTGGGTGGCTGCATCGCGCCCATGCTGGCGGTGGCCAGTCCGGCACTGGTGCAGTCTCTCATTCTGATCGAGGCGACCGGTCCATTGAGTGAAGAGGCTGACGAGTTGCCGGCGCGCATGACCCGATCACTGCAGGACAGGCTGCATCCCGAGCGATTCCGGTCGCGAGTATTCCGGGACAAGAGCGAGGCTGTCGACTCCCGGCTGAAGGCGGCGACGATGGATGTGTCATCTGCCAGGCTCATCATCGAGCGTCAACTACTCCAGAACTCACAAGGCTATCAATGGCGTTTTGATCCACGCCTGCGCATGGCATCTGCGCAGTACCAGACAGAGGCCCAGGTACGAGCCATACTCGCTGCCCTCACCTGCAAAACCCTGACCATCATTGCCGAACACGGATTTCTGGCAGGCCGGGTCGAGACCAGCGCCCGACTGGATTGTCTGGCGCACCACCAGAGTATTACCCTGCCCGGGCATCATCATCTGCACATGGACACACCCGAACCGGTCGCCAGCGCCATCAACCGTTTTGTTAACGTGTTGCCTGACCTGGGTGGCTGAAACGACAGAGGTCATGTTGCAGCGGATAAACGGGAACCGGTACAAAGTCTAGCTCCGTCCCATTGTTTCAGTTTGAGCGCGCGTGCTAGTGTATCGATTCGCACGTTGCAGAACACAGCCTGGCGGCTTGCCCGCAGGGAACTAGGTAAAGAGGCAGTCCACCTGTCGGGCAGATCCCGGTGCAGGACGACAGCCTCAATGACAGGAGTAGTTCATGATCAGTAAAACAGCAGCCGTTGTATCACTGACGATTGCAGCCTCACTCGCCGGCTGCGCATCGATGACACCACCGGTTCGACCAGCCTATACCGGCACCGATACTGTCAATAGTGCAAGCAAGTCACAACTGGTGGGTATCTGGACGGTCACTGATCTTAATCCCTACCCTGAATCCGGACCACAGTCCACCACGATCGAATACAGGGAAGATGGCACGGTGCACGGAATGATCATCCCGCAGGGAGAAAGTGCTGAAGTGATGGGCAACATGCGCTTCGAACTGGATGGTCAGTGGACGCTGACTGGCGATACGGTCAGTCATCAGGACATCCAGATGAACAGTGCTGGTGACAATCCGATGGCCTCACTGATTGGCAAGATGGTCAACAGTCGTCCCGGAATTTCCGGGCAGGCCAATATCTATGAATTGTCAGCCAACCGTATGGTCATGGTCGGCAGCGACGGTGCGGCCATGGAATACGTGCGGCAGTAGACACTGCCGCACGCCAGTCCTGCCTCGCGGCAGTCGGGAATACCTACTGCTCTTCGTACTCGGTCATGCGGGTGCCTGCATCGGGAAAGATGATTTCCACTCGGCGGTTTTCCTGTCGACCTGCTGCACTGGCGTTGCTGGCAACCGGCAGCGATTCGCCAAAACCCTGGGTCGAGATACGCGAGGCAGGAATGCCCTCGGCAATCAGTGCATGCCGTACTGCAAATGCACGATCCCGTGACAGATCCATGTTGTAATCGTCATCGCCCATGCTGTCTGTGTGACCTTCGATGACGGCCTGCTTGTCAGGGTAATTGCGCATGAACGAGGCAATCTTCTGGATATTGCGCGCAGCACCTGGAGCCAGCCTGGCTTCATTGACTGCAAACAGGACATCCCCCAGGGTCAGTACCATGCCACGTTCCGTCTTCTCGGCCTGCAAGGCAGCCATCTGACGCTGCAACTCACTGGCTTCCTGCCTTGCCTTGAGCAATTCCGCCTCGCGCAGGTCCAGAGTGACATTCCGGCGCTCCAGAGCCATGTCTTCCAGCTCACGATCTGTTTCATTACTCTCGGCAATCAGGTTGGCAATGCGCACTCGCTGACTGGCGACATAGGCATAGTGCTCGACACGCGCCCTGTCATCTTTCTTCTTCCAGCGAGCGTCGGCTACGCGCAGCGCATCACGGGCCTGATCCAGCTCTTCCGGAGCATGGCGAACCACCGCAATATCCTGAGAGGCTTCTTCATAGGCCAGCCTGGCCTGCTCCAGGGACTCGATTTCCTTGGGGGCACTGCTGCAGGCACTCAAAGCGATGGACACCAGTGCCGCGGTCATCAAAGGTCGAAATGGAATGGTATTCATGATCAGTCTTGTGCTCCGATTGAAGTGCGCGTCGCTTCATCGCGAATCATCTGGATGTTGTCCTGTGCCTCCTTGAGTGCGAGGCGCGATTTCTCCGCATCAGCCGCCGCTCGGGCAAGCTCTGCGTCCACGCGAGCTTCGACGGTCAGCTCTCGTGCACGACTGTATTTCTTCTTGGCCACCGCCTGGTCCGCGGCGACTTTCTTTTCGCGGGCAATTCGCAGCTCGATGGGCGCGTATTCACGAGCGCCTGATGTCTCGGCGTTCTGCAATGCAGAGCTTGCCAGCGCAAGTTCGGAAACAGGCTTGGGAGCCTTGCTGCCGCAGGCAGTTACGGATGCCGCCAGAATCATGGCGGCGCATAGACGGAAAAGCGGTTGGTTCATGCGATGAGTCTCTCGAATGCTGTGAGAGTGCTAGCGGCGCAAAAAAACCAGAGGTAAGCCCTGCAGGATTACCAGTCGTAAAGCTTTGCCCGTAACGATAACTTTGTCACACAGGGTCGCAGTCCGTGCAGCGCACTACCTGCGAAGACTGCCAACACCATCACAGTGTCATTGACGCTGCAGGGCCAGTAACAAATCACGGTCCCGAATCAATCCGCACGGAATCCCGTCGTCGTTCAGAACCAGTATCGGACAGTGACTGAGGGTAGCCATGTTCAGCAGTGCACTGATCGGCGAATCGGGCCTGACACAGAAAACCGGATTGGAATCGTCGCCCTCATTCACGACCGTGGTGTCGGCCAGCGCTTGCACGGCATGGTCTCTGCCCCGAACGCTTGCACTGATTTCGCCATCCCCGAGCACGCGAATGACCAGCTGCGAGGTGGTGTCCTCGAATCGATCGCCGGACAAGCTGATCGGTTGCATGACTGCAGCAGCGGTCAGCACAGAAAGAGGATTGATATTGGCAATGAATCGGCGGACATAATCATTGGCAGGCCTGAACACGATGTCATCGGCACTGCCCGTCTGCACGATACGACCACCGTCCATGATACTGATCTGGTTACCCAGCTTCAGGGCTTCATCCAGATCATGGCTGACGAACACGATGGTCTTCTGCAACCGACTCTGCAACTCCAGCAGTTCATCCTGTAAATGCTCCCTGATCAGCGGATCAAGTGCAGAAAACGGTTCGTCCATCAGTAGAATGTCGGCATCTGTGGCAAATGCGCGAGCCAGGCCCACCCGTTGCTGCATACCGCCGGACAATGTGTGAATCGGTTTGTCAGCCCAGGCTTCCAGACCCACCAGTTCCAGTTGCTTGTCAACGCATTGCCGCACTACCGATTCCGGTTCTCCCCGGACTGACAGACCGAAACCGATGTTCTCGCGCACACTTGCCCAGGGCAGCAGGGCAAATTGCTGAAACACCATGGCCAGGCTGTGACGACGCAGATTGCGCAGCTCATCGCCCTTGCAGCTGGCTACGTTGACGACACCTTCGCGAGTCGTCACCTCGAGTACACCACGGGTCACTTCATTGAGCCCGTTGATGCATCGAAGCAGGGACGATTTGCCTGATCCGGACAACCCCATCAGAACGGCAATGGACCCCGCCGGTACTGCGAGCGAGGCATCGGCCACTCCAAGCACGACGCCGGTACTGTCCAGTATCGCTTCACGGTCGCAGCCCCGGTCCAGCATCTGCAACGCCTCGGCGCGTCGCCTGGCCGGGCCAAACAGTACATCGACATGTTTGACGCTGACTGCTGTTGCCGCATCCATCACTACGCGATCCCGTATCCGAGGACAGGCCGTCTGCCGGGCGCTGGTGGCCTGCTGCCGACTATCATCGGGGCTGACGCTGCCGACATAGCCGGTCAAGCAGAATGGCCACGATCACGATGGCCAGACCCGCCTCGAATCCCTTTTCGATATTCACCGTGTTCAGCGCCCTGACCACCGGCTTACCCAGACCGTCCGCACCCACCAGGGCCGCTATGACCACCATCGACAAGGACAGCATGATGCATTGCGTCAGACCGGCCAGTATCGTCGGCATGGCATGTGGCAATTCGATACGCCACAGTTGCTGCAGTCGCGTACAGCCGAACGATTCACCAGCCTCGAGCAGGCTTCTGGGAACTTCCGAGATACCCAGACTGGTCAATCTGACCGGTGCCGCGAGCGCAAATACAATGGTGGAAATCAGGCCGGGCACCACACCCAGGCCAAACAGTATGAGAGTGGGAATCAGGTACACGAACGTGGGAATGGTCTGCATCAGGTCCAGTACGGGTCGCAGCGCCGCATTGAGCCGTGGATGATGCGCGGCGTGAATCCCGAGCGGTACGCCGATGAGCATGCAGAACAAGGTAGCGAACAACACCAGTACCAGGGTCTGAACCGTCTCTTCCCACAAACCGAGATTGATGATCAGCAGCAATGACAGTGCAGTGAACACGGTCAAGCCCCATCTGCGATGCAGAACCCAGGCCAGCACGGTAATGACAGCAATGAGAACCAGTGGCGGTACGCTTAGCAGCAGATCGGTTGTGCCATTGATCATCCAGCCAAGCGAATCGGAGATGGCATCGAAAAAGCCCGCTGCGTGATCGTTGAGAAAATCGACGAAGCGGGCAATCAGGCTGCCGATCGGTACCTTGGTTTCAGTCAGCCACTCCACCTCAGCTGCTATCTCATGTCCCGGACCGCAGGTGCATCAGGTAGATGGCCTACAAGCCCAATGCAGAACGGGCTGCGTCCAGCGCCGGCTCACCCGCGAACGTGGTAACGCCATCCAGCCAGCCATCGAGCGTGTCCGGGTTGGCAGTCAACCACGCTGCTGCCGCATCCAACGGATCCTCGCCATCGTCGAGAATGGCTGCCATGACCTCGTTTTCCATGGCCAGTGTAAAGGACAGATTCTTCAACAGCTGCCCGACATTAGGACATTCCTCGACATACCCGGCACGGACATTGGTTGCAACGGTGGCACCACCCAGATTCGGACCAAAGAAATCATCGCCACCCTGCAGATATGTCAGTTCGAAGTTGGCGTTCATGGGATGTGGCTCCCAGCCCAGGAACACCACCGGCTCATCACGTTTGCTGGCGCGGGCCACCTGGGCCAGCATACCCTGCTCGCTGGACTCCACCACCTTGAAATCCTTCAGTCCAAAGGCGTCGCTATCGATCATGTCCTGAATCAGGCGGTTTCCATCATTACCAGGCTCGATGCCGTAGATGCTTTCATCCAGCGCCTCAGCGTGAGCGGCAATGTCGGAAAAATCGGTGATACCCAGATCAGCCGCCGCCTCGTTGACCGCCAGTGTGTACTTGGCACCCTCCAGGTTGGTACGAACCGTCTGCACCGATCCGTCTTCCCGGTATGGGGCAATATCGGCCTCCATGGTAGGCATCCAGTTACCCAGGAACACGTCGATGTCACCGTTCTTCAACGAGGTATAGGTAACCGGCACACTGAGTACCTGCGCTTCGGCATCGTAGCCTATGGATTGCAATACGGTGGACGCCAGCGCCGTGGTGGCCGTTATATCCGTCCATCCCACGTCGGAAAATCTTACGCTCTTGCAGGTCTCGGGTTCGGCGGACATGGCCGGTGTCGCTGCGATAACTGTGGCCACGACAAGTGTAGTCAGGGTTCCGGCACGGGTGCTCCACCGGACGGCTTTGCCGCCAGGTACGCCCAGAGCGCTGGGCAAATTCAGCATTTCCATCACGATCTCTTCTAAAAGGTGTCGCTTGAGCATAAACCAATTGTCTGTAGCAGGTACAATTCTCCGGTGAACAATCAGCCTCGTGTACTCAATTTTGACGACGTCATCGAACTGTGCGGTTCGGTGGCAACATCTCGCGGCCAGGTATACAAGGCCAGTGGTGCAGTGCAGGAACTGGATTGGATCGCCGACGGCAACATTCTCTACGGCACGGTCCAGGGTAGCCAGGCAGAGCCCTACCATGTGCGCATCATCATCGCACCTCATCGTTTCGATGGCGAATGCTCATGCCCTGTCCGCTACAACTGCAAGCACGTTGCGGCTTCACTGCTGGGCTGGATCGAGCGGCAGACTGCGACACCGACTCCGGATGACCAGGCGTTGCGTGCAGTCAACCGGTGGCTGCAGAAAGTGGTAGAACAGGGACGCAAGGCGGCACCTGCCCATGAACACCACGAACCGGGTGAACCGCTGCTGTTCTATCAACTGGACCGTACGGCACTGACGCAGAGCCAGACCGGCATCACACTGCAGATACTGCAGAGCCGTCTGCTCAAACGCGGTGGTTATGGCAAGGAGACTCCCTACCGGTACAATGGCCACTTCTACCACCCTGACTGGGTGCTGCACAGCGACCGGGCGATACTGGAACTTGCCATCGGTCGCCAGAGTGATTTTTCATTCCGGGACCTGACCGTGGACGGTGACATCGGCCACTTGCTGATGAATAAACTCGTCGACTGCGAACGTTGTTTCTGGGGCCCCAACCGTGAAGAGCCCTTGCGCCGCAGCTCCACCCGGGTACTGGCCTTCGATTGGCAGCTTGACGACAAGGACTGCTTTTCGCTGACCACCCGTGTACCAGGTGTCGAAGACTGGACCCTGATTCCTGCCGACCCGCCCTGGTATGTCGATGAGCAAAGACACACCGCGGGATTACTGGAAAACTCGCCGCCTGTCGGACTGCTTACGCAGTTCGTCAAGGCACCACCCCTGCCCGAGGCACACGCCCAGGCGGTGAGCAACTATCTGGCATCACGCCTGCCGGACACCAGCCTGCCCTTGCCCAGGGCTCCCAATTTCGTCCGCATCGATGAAGCTCCCAAGCCGGTACTGGTGCTGCAGTCGCGTGACGACAGTCCCGATATCCGCGATTTCTTCGCCTCCATAAAGTTTCGTTACGCTGACTATCTTCTGCCTTTCGACGGGATGGAAGCGGATGCCACGCTGGAAGGCAAGACACCCGACGGCAAACCGCTCGTGCTCAAACGGGATCTGCCAGCGGAGTTACGTTACGCGGTGGATTTCGGCAAGCAGTTCCCCGAATTCGAATCGGCACAGGCCAACGATGCCGAGTTCTATTCACGCGCCGACAAACAACCTCGCGCCCTGGATGTGCAGCGCATTGCACATTCCTGGCGCGAGTTGCTCGATGAACGTTCTGAGCTGGTCAATCGCGGCTGGACCGTACAGGTGCGTGAACCCTTCGACCTGAGTTTTCAGTCCGTCACTCAGATCGAAGCCACGGTCAGCGAAACCACATCCAACTGGTTCGATATGGCCTTGAAGCTCAGGCATGACGGGCAGGATTTCGACCTGCTGCCACTGGTCATCGACTGGCTGCAGGGAGATTCCCGTGACAGTTCCATCCTGTTGCAGGCAGCTGATGGACAATGGCTGGAAGTGTCACCGGAGGTGTTTGCACCAGTAGCCGAAACGCTGCTGGAGCTGTACGACGATCCGACCGGTAAAGAGCACTTGCGCCTGCCCAGGCAACGTGCTGCCACACTGGACCAGTTGGAAAGTCACTGGCAGAAACAAGGTGTCACGGTCGCCTGGAATCAGGCACAGCATATCTTTGATCTGGCAGAACGACTGCGCAATTTCCAGGGCATCCAGCGCACCGAAAAACCGGCCAATGTACAAGCCACGCTGCGTCCCTACCAGCTTGATGGCATTTCGTGGCTGGGTTTCCTGGCCGAGTACGGTTTCAACGGCATTCTGGCCGACGACATGGGTCTGGGGAAAACCGTTCAGACTCTGGGACATATTCAGCAGGAGCGCGACCGCGGACGACTTGTTCAACCCACGCTCATCGTGGCACCCACCAGTTTGCTGGGCAACTGGCAACGCGAAGCGGCACGCTTCACGCCGACACTCAGGACGCTGATCTGGCACGGTACCGGGCGCAAACTGGATGACCTGACGGCCAACCCCGTGGATATCGTCATTACCAGCTATGCACTGGTCACGCGGGATATAGAACTGCTGGGCAAACAACAGTTCGGCTGCATCGTGCTCGACGAGGCACAGGCCATCAAGAATCCGACGGCCAAGGTCACCCAGGCGCTGAAAACGCTGACCATCGAGCGGCGTATCTGTCTGACCGGTACACCACTGGAAAACCATCTGGGTGAATTGTGGTCGCAGTTTGACTTCCTGATGCCCGGATTTCTCGGCTCTCGAAAACACTTCAATCGCTACTTCCGCACACCCATCGAAACCCACGGCAGCCTGGAAAGACAATCACGGCTTGGCGCCCTGATCAGACCATTCCTGCTGCGGCGACGCAAGGAACAGGTCGCCACCGAACTGCCGCCAAAAACCGAGATCATCAGGGAAGTCACGCTGGAACCCAGGCAGGCCAGACTCTATGAGAGTATCCGTGTCAGTATGGAGCAGCGTGTGCGCGCGCTGCTGGCCGAGCGTGGTCTGGCACGCAGTCATATTGAAATGCTGGATGCCTTGCTGAAGCTGCGCCAGACCTGCTGTCACCCTGCTTTGGTGAAACTCGACAGTGCGCGTGGCCTGCACGAATCCGCCAAAACCGAATTGCTGATGTCCATGCTCGATGAGCTTATCGATGAAGGCAAGAAAATCCTGCTGTTTTCCCAGTTCACCGAAATGCTCGGACTCATCGAGGCGGAACTGGAGAAACGCAATATGCGCTACGTGAAACTGACGGGACGCACACGCAAGCGCGACGAAGTCATCGATTCATTTCAGCACGGTGACGTGCCGTTGTTTCTTATCAGCCTGAAGGCAGGTGGAACTGGTTTGAATCTGACCGCAGCGGACACCGTCATTCACTACGATCCCTGGTGGAATCCGGCAGTGGAGAGCCAGGCCAGTGACCGGGCCCATCGAATCGGCCAGACCAAACCGGTATTCATCTACAAGCTCGTGGCCAGCAATACGGTGGAAGAGAAGATCATGGCCATGCAACAGCATAAAAAACTGCTCGCCGACCAGACGGTCAACCAGACAGAGGCGACGGCACTCCAGAGCTTGACCGCTGATGACATCATGGACCTGTTTGCCGCGAACAGTGATACAGATGCCTCTGCTGCCTGAGACACCACTCTGTCAAACCAGAGACACCACTCTATCCAACCCGGGGTTCATCCTGCCTGGCCAGTTCTTCACACATGCGCAAGTGTACGGCCTCATTGATCGGATAGCCGCGCATACCGGCGATGGCAGCCAGCTTGAACAGAATCGCTGGCCCTCCATAGAGCAACGCAAGCCACCACAGTGACGTTGCAGAATTTGTCGCCGTGGCACTGAAACCTGCCAGTTCCAGCAATGGAAAGGCAATACCGACCGCCAGTGCGTAGGAGAGCTTGGTGGCCGTCCCCCACAGCGCGAAGAACAGCCCTGGCCGTCGATAGCCGCTCTCCAGTGCATCCCATTCGATCACATCGGCATTGATCGAAGCAGGCAATGCCAGATCCGCCCCCGTGGCAAAACCAGTCGCGGCCACGATCAGGTAAAACCACCACACCATCGTTTCGTCGAGAAACGGCGTCCAACCGAAAAACAGGCAGGCCAGCAGCATGGCGACCGACCAGGTGTTGTGTTTGCCGAAACGTCGTGACAGTGCAACCCAGAACGGCACGGCAACAGCCGCTGAAACAAAGTAGAGAAACAGGAAGACGCCAGCCTGTGCGGGGACCTGCAACACATGCGTGACGTAGAGCAGGAACAGTGTGGCGGGAATGGCATTCCCGACTGCATTGAGCAGGAAGCTGAACAGCAACTGCCGAAACGGGTTCTTCGCTGTCATCAATTGCCATGCGGCGCGAATGGATTGGCTTGGCAGGTGAGTGATGGCCGTGTCTGGCACTTTCCACGCCGCCCATAGTGTGGAAACAGCCAGCGTAAGCAGCACCAGCATGGTTATGCCCTGCAAGCTTGATCCCAGATTCTCCGCATCACCACCTGACAATGCCGGCACGAGCAATGCTGCGAGAGTACCAGCAATGCCGAATGCGACTCGCACACCGGTGACCAGACTGCGTTGATGATAGTCATCCGAAAGCTCCGCCGCCCATGCACTGGTGGGCACGATGGACAGGGTGCCTGCAACGTAAATCGCAACCGTCCACCACAGCAGATAGGGCCCTCCAGCATCCGCCGGCGGATTGAACAGGAACCAGACCGACACCGCAATCATGGGAGCCGCCACGACCACGAAAACTTTTCGCCGACCGAACCGGGTGCCTGACTGATCTGACCAGTACCCCACCACAGGATCAGTCACCGTGTCCACCAGTCTTGCCAGTAACAGCAGACCCCCAATCGCACCCAGACTCAGTGACGTCGATTCAGCATAGTAGGTTGGCACGATGACCTGCAATGCAATAAATGCTGCGGCCAGCGGGAAGGCAAGGCTTCCGTAGGCCGCCAGCATATGCGCAGGCAAAGAAGATCTGCTCAATGGCCAGGCACGCCGTATCGCACACTGGAGTCCGACCGGTGACGACCACGCCGGCTATCTGTATGCACGTTCAATCCACTCTCAGCCCATTCGCAAGGGAATCGCCAGGTATTGTCCCTACCTGGATCGCTGTGCCACGCACACCACGCAAAATATTGAGCACCGTCGTCGTCATTGTTCGTTTGCACATCGAATCCAAAGGTATTAAGCAAAGGTATACGCATACGGGGCATATCCAGTTTGATCCATGCAACCACTGTTCACCGGATCGATGAACCGGCCACCGGCATCATCACGTACCGGGAGACGCTGGTTTCTCCGGTATACCGACAGACCACGAGAATCGTATCAGGATCCTCGTCCTTGACCACTGTTGCGACAAAGTTCTGGCGGATATCTGCGATTGTGCTGTCGATGGGCTCAGGCTCGATGAGTAGCGGCTCGACAACGAAGCCCAACCGCGTAAACACCCGTAATATCGAGTAGGGGCATCTGGAGAATTTTCAGGTGCCTATGCATCTTATTGCCGTGTACGCCCGGTTTCTTCAGCAATTGGACCGGATTCCTCACCAGCGGCCCGGTGCGCAGTCGACTTGTCAATCTCAATGGACTAGGTTAGGGATATCCAATCAGGACAAATGAATGTGAAGAGATACAAACGGTATATTCCGATCATTGCCGTCATATTGGTGGCGCTCGGTGTCAACCTCGACCAGTTTGGCATCGACCTCAATGCGCTGTCGCGCGGTGCGAATGGCAGCGCAACGGATGTACTGCGCAGCGACGATAGCCACGCCTTCATCAATGCCGGTGATCAGGCACCCGGGGAGGTGCACAAGGACTACGCCCAGTGGAGCAAGACCGATCCGAATATCAATCAGTGGCATATCTTCTACGGTGAGATCAACCGCAGTGGCAAGCCCGTGGGTTACCACGCACGCCCTGGTGGGCGGGATCCTGCCGGAGCACGTGTCAAATCCATTCGCGACCTGCCCAACCGTGCCGGTGTCTATACGGCAGCCGTCGAGATACATGACGGTGAACAGTGGAGAGGAAAATTTTCTAGTTTTTTCCCCGACTCCCTCTCTCACGAAGAAGTGTTACAGGCGGTGCTGAATGCCTATTCCGGCAGCCCCGATCCACAGGCACAGCCGTTCGAAGGCCCGTCGGGGCTCGGATTTACCATCCAGGGTTACACGTCCAGTCGCGGCGGGATCAATACCGCCTTTCCGATCTATGTACGCAGCCAATAGTGCTGGAGATGCTGATGCGCTGTCTGTGCAATCGGCATAAAAGTCGCTTTGACCGCAGGACATTTGGACACAGCCACACATTGAATCAATGAACAGAACACTCTGGCTGTCGCTTCTGCTGATCAACCTGACCGGGGTGTTCCTGCCTTGCGCACAGGCTCAGGAAACGGCTGTCCCTGCGGAGAATTCCGAGACTCAGTTACCCGTCGATCAGGCTGCCGCGTCCAGCGCGGCGCAGACATCCAAACTGCAGCGACTGGAATACATTCAGAAGATCCTGACGCAAAAAATCAATGAACGCAGTTCGCTTGGTGAACGGATCGAAGCCGCCAATGAACAGGACCAGTCCGATCTGCGTCGTCAGGCTGATGACCTGACCAACGACATTCAGCAACTGCGCACCACTCTGGAGAGCATCGCGACAGGCGGCGTCGATACCAGTCTTTTCACCATCCAGGACACCACTGAAGAGAGCAACTGGCGTGAGGATGTTGCCCTGATCGCACAGCCAGTGATCGACAGCCTGAAAGACCTGACAGAGAAACCACGCAGACTCAAGGAACTCAACGACACCATTGCCCTGCGCCAGCAGGAAATAGCGGTGGCCCAGGAGGCATTGAGCAACCTGGACCCGGCCATAGCTCTCGACCCGCAGGGTGAGCTCGGCAAATCCCTGGGTCGCCTGCAAAAATTGTGGGCCGGACGACTCAGCGATGCCCAGAGTGCAATCGAGATCGCACGCTTTCAGATCGCCGACCTGCAGGGTGACAAGCCGATCAGCCAGACAGTCTTTGAAGCGCTGGGAGATTTTGTCACGGGACGCGGCCTGACCATTGTGCTGGCCATCCTGGTGGCATCGGGTGTCTACTTCGGGGTGCGCTTTCTGTTACGCGGTTACCGCAAATCGCTGGTCGACAGTACTGAAGCGGAGAGTCGCACCCGGTATCGGCTTGCTGCCTACAGTGTCCAGGCACTGACCTTCGTCCTGATCCTGATTGCCGTGTTCGTGGTCTTTTACGAACGCGGAGATGTACTGTTGCTTGGCTTGCTGATTTTGCTGATCGTCGGACTGGCCCTGGGAATTCGGCATCTGCTGCCGCAATACCTGCGTGAAGCCAGGTTACTGCTGAACATCGGCGCCATGCGCGAGGGGGAAAGGATTCACTATCGGGATCTGCCGTGGCGAGTGGAATCGATCAATATGTACACCGTGCTGCGTAATCCGGAATTGCACGGCGTCCTGCGTATACCCCTGGCTGAGTTCCACGGAGTGACTTCCCGACCTTCCGGGAAGGATACGTGGTTTCCCAGCTCACGAGGTGATGTGGTATTGATGGAGGATGACACCCTGCTGGAGGTGATCGACCAGAATCCGGACACGGTCGTACTGAAATACCGGGGTGGTCAACTGATGAGCGTACCCACTACGGAGTTCTATGCAAAGGAGATGACCAACCTGTCGCGCGGCGGTACATTCGGGGTGAACAGTACGTTTGGCATCGACTACCAGCATCAGGCTATCAGTTTGACCAGCGTGCCGAAAATTCTGCGGGATGCCATCCGTGAGTCGCTCTCACACAGCGACCTGAACGACTTCATCAAGGATATCCGGGTGGAGCTCAAGGAAGCCAATTCCTCGTCAATCGATTACTGGATCTTCGTCACCTGTGACAGCCGTGGGGCCAAGTCGTATCTCAGGATTCGCCGTTCGATACAGAGTGCCTGCATCGAAGCCTGTACACGGGAATCGTTGAACATACCGTTTCCCCACGTGGCTGTGGTAAGGAAATCTCAATGACACACGCCTGTTGCCGGCGTGTGGGCGTCATCGGCTGGCGCAGGGAGTCAGGAGATACTCCCCACGCCAGCCCATTCGTCAGTCGTGCCGGAGACGATCAGCACCGCGCGACACGACACGATCATGACACGCCAGGACAATCCTTATCACGACCAGACCGACAAACACTGCCAGCAACCACACTCCTGCCGATCCTCCCCCGCCACTCGTGGTATGACGCGGCTGGTTGAACGCGGGTGACTGCGCATCCTGGCGTGAGGGTTTGATGGCCTGCCCGGTTCGTGATTCCCGGGCCAGTGTCTCCCGCTGGATACGACGGGCGTTGCGCCGCTCGATGCGGGCATCGTCGAAGACCTCGTCACGCACGACCACCAGGGATGTGTAGTCGGTTACCAGACCGTGAGTCAGTGCAATATCCGTAATGCCCTGTTCGCTATCGGCTGATTCACCGATCAGCGATTGTTGATCCTGCAGTTCCTTGATGGTGGCGAAAGCCCACAGGCGTTCCAGTTCCGGGTTGTCAAGCGACTCCACGGGGAACATGAGGGATGATTCATAACGCTTGGGCTGCCCGGACAGCTCGACATCGAGCTGGACTCTTGCCATGCCGGAACCCGAGTACTTGCCCATTATCAGTAATTGCTCACCCCGATAGAGGCGGCTCAATTTGTCGGGAGTCAGGCTGTGGGTACGTACGCCGTCGATCGTTACGTCTACATTATGCATGGCTTCATGGATGACTCTGCTCGTCATCTGCAGCATCAGCCCGACGATGTCATCGTCAGTGGATACGCTGACTGCAAAACCTTCGGAGAAACGGGCGAGTCCTTCAAGCAACGGCCGATTGGCACTGTTGCCCATGACCGCCGTAAACAGGCGTACATCGACCTTGTCCAGCAGCTGGAGGAATCCGGTCATCCTGGTTTCTCCGATATTGGCAACGCCATCAGTGACCAGAACGATCGCACTGGTCCGGTCTGCATCGAGCGACTTCACCGCCAGTTGCAGACCATCGAACAAATTGGTGCCACCGCCTGCCTGTAGAGCGCCAAGCTGCCTGAGTGTGTCCTGTACCTGAGCAGCACCGGCTGGAAGGTAACTGCTCGACAGGCTTCGTGCCTTGTCATTGAACAGGATCACTTTGAACCGGTCAGCCGGATTCAGCGATTGCAGCGCACGCTCTACACCGTCAAGCAGCGTCGGAAACTTACCCTTCATGGACCCGGATTTATCGAGCACGAAAATCCAGTCCCGACCTTCAGTGATGGGTGCGAGATCTATTCCCGGTGTCAGGGTCAGCATGAAGGTACCCGTGTCGGCTCCTGCCTCCTTGAAGGTAACAAGATCCACACTCCCGGGAAGGTTTTCCGCCAGTCGCCAGTAAACGACGATATCCCTGTCCAGGCTATAGGCTCTCTGGCCGGCTATGTGTGCGGTACCCGCCGGAGTACCTGGCAGATCACTGATGCCTTGCGGACGACCGTCGATCAGGTAGTCATCGGCACTGAGCCGTTCGCGTACCTCTTGATCATCCAGACCAGTACCAGTGCCTGCACCATTGCCCGCCTTGCTGTCGATGACCAGTTCCCACTCACCCGAATCCAGTTGTGTAATGCGTGCCTGGCCATGGGTTACCCGCATTGCATCCACCGGGTAGGAAGATCGCAGTCGCAGTCGAAAGGAGAACGCCTCACTGACCTGCTCATTTCGGGACCAGAAACTGTCGCGGGCTTCATCGACACCGCCTTCCTGCAGAGGATAGACATAGCGTCCCATGGAATGATCGACCGATGTACGTTGCAGATAGACCAGCCGGATGCGCACATCGTCCCCGGCTCTAACCGGTGACACCTGCATCTCAAACGTCTGGTAACCGTTCTGTTCCACTATTGCAGTGTCATTGCCCAGTTGCTTCTGCTGATCATGCAACTGCCTGGCAGCAACCCGTTCCAGCACCTCGGCATGCACCGGCTGGCCGTCGATCCAGAACGTGAATTGACCCACCGCCGCATTCTCCGGCACCGGGAAGCTGTAATAGGCCTCCAGGTCCCGGGAGTGCGGATTGCTGAATGTCTGCTCGATTTCCGTCACTGCGTAACCGTTCTCAATGACGACGGACACATGTTGCTGCGACAACGTCAAGGGTGGTCGTCCATCCCTTGGCGCCAGAAGTCCGGCCGCTGCTGCATTGCTCGCAACGGCCAGTCCCGTCAGCATCAGCGCTGCGCTCAGCCATCCCCAGATAGTTAATACTTTTCCGATTTTCAGAGTGTTACGTAACTTATCCATCTTCATAACCTGCTCCTTTTTATTAAACATTGTTCAATTTCATGTAAAACCACTGCCTGGTGACCGTGGCTGGAGCCTATATTGAACACTGTTTAATTAAATTGCAAGTCCCTGTGAGCATGACAACCGACAATCGTGATGCAAATGCAGGTGAGGCTTCCGATCCTCACACTACAGCTCGCTATACTCGGACATCGTGTAATCAAACGCCATTCAAGCGAATCATGGGACGACGCAGCGACCACAGCCGGGAAGAACTCCAGGCGATGATCATCGAGGCAACCCTCACACTGGTCAGGGATCGAGGCGCCGATAAGGTGACTGCCCGACAGATTGCCACGGCTGTCGGCTACACCCCTGGCATGCTCTATTCCGTTTTCATCAACCTGCAGGACATCTTTCTACACGTCAATGAGATCGGGCTGCGTACCTTGCATGCGTTATGCGCAGAAGCGGTGTCTGAAAACGCCACACCCGAAGAAGCGATCAAGGCAATGGGACTCGCCTACCTGAGATTCGCCGGTACGCACACACACCAGTTCGATCTCATGTTTACACGCAGCATCCAACAACCCGAGATGCCTCCGCCCGGCCTGGATAACCAGATACGCACCCTGTTCGAACTGGTTGAATTCCAGCTAAGGCGACTGAATGCTTCTGCCACCGACGAGGAGGTTCACCTGGGAGCCAGGGCTCTCTGGTCCGGGGTACACGGAACCGCTGCATTGCGACTCTCAGACCAGTTGTACCTGGATGCGCCCGATGCCGATCGAGACATCGTGGAGTTGCTGGTCACCAGTTTCGTGCAGTACTGGCGAGCCTGAGCTGCTTTCGTCGGACCGCGCAAACGCCAAACGGTGTCCCTGGCGCCTCCAGGATCACTGTCAGTCACTGTAAAGGGGCCTGTGCGCACATCCGGATTGAAGTACTTGCTACACTCTTTCATGAGCCGCGCCCATGCAGCTGCCCTGTCAGCGACAGCTCTGTGACTGATGTCCCATCTCCATTGACATCTACGCTCCAGAAGCAGGCAGGTGACTACCAGTAAACCCGGACTCAGGTGATCGCCCATGGTACTAGACGAGCTGTGGTTTGACCCGACGCGCTGTTTCATCGGGAACGAATGGCTGACACCGAACAGCGCTCAGTATCTCGACCTGGTCAATCCGTCGACGGGCCAGGTGGTTTGCCAGATAGCGCGAGGCGGCGACGCCGATGTCTGTGCAGCCGTTAGCCGGGCTGATGCATCGCTGAGTGCAGGCTGGGGTCGCCTGAGCGCAACAGAACGTGGTCGAGTTTTATACCGTATTGGCCAGCTGGTACAGCAACGATGCGAGCAACTGGCAAGACTCGAATCCATCGATGTGGGCAAGCCACTGACCCAGGCGCGTGCAGATGCCGCGGCGCTGGCTCGCTATCTGGAATTTTATGCCGGTGCCGCTGACAAGATCCACGGCGCAACCATTCCCTACCTTGCTGGATACACGGCCTACACGTTGCGTGAACCGCATGGCGTCACCGCTCATATCATCCCGTGGAATTATCCCATGCAGATTATCGGTCGTTCAGTCGGTGCAGCGTTGGCCATGGGTAACGCGGCCGTACTCAAACCAGCAGAAGAGGCCTGCCTGACAGCGCTGGCCTTCGCCGACATCGCCCGCGAGGCCGGTTTACCCGCCGGAGCGCTTAACGTGGTTCCCGGACTGGGTACCGAAGCAGGGGCAGCCCTGGCCGGGCATCCCCTGGTGCGCCATCTCTCGTTCACAGGCTCGGTCGAGGTGGGCAGGATCGTTCAGGCAACGGCTGCGAACAACGTAGTGCCGGTTACCCTGGAGCTGGGCGGCAAGTCACCGCAGCTGGTGTTCAATGATGCGGATATCGACGCGGCCTTGCCATTTCTTGTCAACGCCGGCATACAGAATGCCGGCCAGACCTGTTCGGCTTCATCCCGCATCCTGGTACAAAAATCCATGCACGACGAAGTGGTTTCGCGAATGGCCGCCAGATATGCTGAATTGCGCGTCGGCCCGGCCCTGCAGGATCTGGATCTGGGCCCGTTGATCTCTGCCAGGCAACGCGACATCGTCAATGGATTTCTGGCGCAAGGCCACGACCTGGAGCGCGCCGCTGAGGGAAAAATCGCCAGCGAATCATCGGACAATGGCTACTTCGTTGTGCCGGTCCTGTTCGCCGGGGTGAACCCGGATCACATACTGGCGCAACAGGAAATATTTGGTCCGGTGCAAACCGTCATCGCATTCGAAGATGAAGATGAAGCCCTGGCGATCGCCAATGGCACCGCGTTCGGACTGGTGGCTTCCATCTGGAGTCGCGAGGGTGCACGACAGATGAGACTGGCGAAAAAACTGCGTGCCGGCCAGGTGTTCATCAACAACTATGGCGCCGGCGGTGGCGTCGAATTGCCGTTTGGCGGAACCGGGCTGTCAGGCCATGGTCGGGAAAAGGGCTTTGAGGCCCTGTATGGTTTTTCAAGTTTGAAAACCGTTGCTGCAAGACACGACTGAGTGCAGCCACTGGTTCAGCAACGATGCAGGCACACGGTATGAGAAAAGGCACGGTATGCGACTGAAAGACAGGAACGCCATCATCACCGGCAGTGCATCGGGTTTCGGGGCCGGTATCGCCAGGAAATTTGTTGCAGAAGGTGCTCGCGTGATGATTGCCGACATCAATGCAGCCGCCGCGCACGAGTTTTCCAAAGAACTGGGGGCGCAGGCTGATGCCTGCGTCGTCGATGTCAGCCGTGCCAGTGACATGGAAAAGCTCTGCGACAGCGCAATCGACTTCTTCGGTCGCATCGACATCCTGGTCAACAATGCCGGTGTGACACACAAGCCCCAGCCGCTTGACGAAATCAGCGAGGAGGAATTCGACAGGGTCATGGCCGTCAATACCCGGTCGGTTTTCCTCAGCGCCCGGTATGTGATCCCGTTGATGAAGGCACAAGGACATGGCGTAGTGCTGAACATCGCCTCCACGGCGGGAGTCAGTCCACGCCCCAATTTGAGCTGGTACAACGCCTCCAAGGGTTGGATGATAACGGCAACGCGCAGCATGGCCATTGAACTTGCGCCAGCGGGAATTCGTGTCAATGCCATCAACCCGGTCGCTGGTGAAACTCCACTGCTGAAATCGTTCATGGGCGAGGACACACCGGAGATGCGCGCAAAGTTTCTCGCTACGATTCCTCTGGGGCGCTTCTCGACCCCCGAAGACATCGGCCATGCAGCCTGTTATCTATGCTCTGACGAGGCCAGCATGGTGACGGGTGTGTGTATGGAGATCGACGGCGGTCGCTGTATCTGATGTCAACGACCGGAGCGTTGTGGCGAACCACTATCATGCAATCGTGAAGCCTGCCTTAACCAGCGGCAGTCGACGGATACGTTTGCCTGTTGCATAGAAAACTGCATTGGTCAACGCCGGAGCCAGGGGCGGCAGCCCCGGCGTGCCCATACCGCCGAGGGCCTCACCGCTGTTGACGATCTCGACGTTTATCTCCGGCATCTGGGCAAGCTTCAACATCCTGTAGTCATCGAAGTTGCCTTGTACCACCGCGCCATTCTCCACGGTGACATCACCATAGAACGCCGCTGTCAGTCCGTACACGATGGCACTTTCGATCTGTGCCACCACGGTATCGGGGTTGATCGCACGTCCGCAATCGATCGCCGCACTGATACGCCTCACACGTATGGCCTCGT
>JABDKN010000184.1 GCA_013002205.1 Granulosicoccus sp. | reverse complement strand
ATTCCCGGCGCTGGCAATATTCATGGGTATAACACTGTATGCGCTCTGGCGTCGGACGCAGCGCTCCAAAACAAATTCAGGTTGAGCCTTGCAAGAGAACAACCATGTCGCTTTGCCGTAATTCACCCAGTCAGGACATTTATGATGTGGCTGTCATCGGTGCAGGATCGGCCGGTTTTTCGGCAGCGATAACGGCTGCCGATGAAGGTGCGCGTGTGGCACTGATCGGCTACGACACCATTGGAGGAACGTGCGTCAACGTGGGATGCATACCATCAAAGGCGTTGATTCGAGCGGCAGAAGCAGTGCATAACGCCGCGGCTGCCAGGCGGTTCGACGGTGTCGAGGCCTCTGCCAGTATCATCGATTGGCGCGCAGTCATGGCTCAGAAAAAATCACTTGTTGAGGCGCTTCGTCAAGCGAAGTACGTGGATGTGCTATCGGGCTACGACACCTTGTCGTACCTCGAAGGAAGAGCGGCGTTTACGGAAGGTGGCGCTCTTGTTGTTGACGGCAAACAATTGAATGCAGGGAAGATCATCATCACCACGGGATCAAGCCCGCATGTTCCTGCGATCAGCGGAATAGATGCGGTTCCTTACTTGACCAGTACCACTGCATTGGAAATGGAACAGCTTCCGGCATCGCTGCTCATCATCGGCGCGGGATACATCGGTGCAGAAATTGCGCAAATTTATGTTCGTGCTGGCGTCGACGTCACTATGGTCAGTCGCCGGGGCCTATTGCCGGAGGCTGAACCGGAGATCAGTGCCGCATTGACGACCTATCTTGAATTTGAAGGAATTGAATTCATAACCTGCACGGAATACAAGCACATCTCCAATACTGGATCGGGTGTGCAACTATCCCTCATATGCGCCGAGGGTGATCGTACTCTTCAGGGTGAAAGGATTCTGCTGGCCACCGGACGTAGCCCCAATACGCGTAGTCTGGATCTTGCATCTGTTGGAATACGACAGTCAGAGAATACGGGTATTCAGGTCGATAATCACATGCGCACGTCCCGGGACGGGGTTTACGCAGCGGGGGACGTAACCGGCACAGACCAGTTTGTTTACATGGCCGCATACGGAGCCAGGATAGCGGCCAGGAATGCCGTGAATGGGAACGTCCTAACGTATGACAACACAGTGATGCCAGCAGTGGTGTTCACCGATCCGCAGGTGGCAAGCGTTGGTCTAACTGAAGCCGCAGCAATATCCCGTGGCATTGCTGTTCGTACTTCCACGTTGACACTTGACAACGTTCCGCGTGCATTAGCGGCTCGCGATACGCGTGGCCTGATCAAGCTGGTCGCTGATGGTGATACCAGCAAATTATTGGGCGCACATATACTGGCTCCCGAGGGGGCCGATAGTATTCAGACGGCTGCCGTAGCAATCAAGGCAGGTATGACCTACCAACAGCTCGGTGAAATGATATTTCCCTATCTGACCACAGTAGAAGGCTTGAAACTCGCCGCACAGACTTTTGACATGGATGTGAAGAAACTATCCTGCTGCGCAGGGTGAGCCCATGCCAAGTGGCCAACACAACTTCGTGTGCACCGTGTCAAGGGACACTGATCGCCTTGGGCTTCCTGTCGCCGCTAAAAATATTCTACATCTGCCAAATGATCATTAATTGCCAAGCAGTGCCTCGAGTGTCTCCCATCGTGAATACGCTGCATCGAGCTCTATTTGCAGTTGTTGTGCTTGCTTGATGACTTTGTCGGCTGATGTCCGGTCGTTGTAGAAGCTGGGGTCATTCATGCGCTGATGCAATTCATTGACACTGTCTTCCAGTTGACTGATTTTCTCCGGTAACTGTTTGAGCTCTGTTGTTTCGGCGTACGTAAGCTTTTTTGTCTTACTCGTTTTCCCGGAGGGGGTGGGGGTCGAGCTTGCCAGGCTTGTCGAACGTTTCTTACCACCTGGTGCCTGGCTGGAATCGGATCCGTCGAAGACAGGCTTCAAGGTGCTGGAGTTTCTTCTCTCGCGTTCAAAATCCTCGTAGCCACCTGCAACATCGATGAATCTGCCATTCCCCTGATAAACCAGGCTGCGAGTGACGACGTTTTCCAGTAATTGTCTGTCGTGGCTGATCAGTATCACCGTCCCTTTGTAATCGGCCAGCAACGCTTCGAGCAATTCCAGCGTTTCGATATCAAGATCATTGCTTGGTTCGTCAAGCACGATCAGGTTGGATGGGTTCAGGAACAGCCTGGCCAGCATGAGTCGGCCGGTTTCACCTCCGGACAGGGCTGAGATTGGCGCACGCGCGCGGGCGGGTTCAAACAGGAAGTCCTGCATATAGCTCATGATGTGGCGTGGTTTGCCATTGACCTCCACCGTATCCTTGCCGCCGCTGACGTTATCCGCAGCGGAGAGCGTGGTGTCCAGCGTTGCGCGGAGCTGGTCGTAATAGGCCACCTGCAACTGCGTACCGCATTTGACTGTGCCTGTGGTTGGCGTCAGTTCCCCGACCAGCAACTTCACCAGTGTGGATTTACCGCAACCATTGGGGCCAATTATGCCAACACGATCATCACGCATGATCGTCGTCGTCAGGTCACGGATGACTAACTGATCGCCATGTGAAAAGCTCAGCGACTGGGTTTCAAAGATGATCTTTCCAGAGTTATCGGCCTGGTTGACGCTCATTCTGGCCTGGCCGACAACAGAACGCCGAGCCGCGTGTTGTTCCCTGAGTTTTTTCAGTGCTCTGACACGACCTTCGTTTCTGGTCCGTCGGGCTTTGATGCCTTGCCTGATCCAGGCCTCTTCCTGCGCAAGTTTCTTGTCAAACAGTGCGTTCTGCTGGGCTTCGACTTCAAGCATCTTCTGCTTATTGACGCGGTAGGCTGCAAATCCTCCGGGCCACTCGGTCAATTTGCCGCGATCGATCTCGCAGATGTGGTTGGCAACTGAATCCAGAAATTTGCGATCGTGCGTGACAAACACCAATGCACAATTCAAGGCGGCAAGATATTCCTCAAGCCAGGCGACGGCCCCGATGTCCAGATGGTTGGTTGGTTCATCAAGCAGCAGGATGTCAGGACCTGACACCAGGGCACGAGCCAGAATCACCCTGCGTTTCATGCCGCCAGAGAGTGTCGCGACTTCAACCTCGGGGTCGATATGCATCTTTGACAGCGTCTGTTCCACTGTCTGCACCAGTGACCACCCGTCGCTGGATTCGATCTGGTCCTGCAGTATCGCCAGTTGATCAACCAGTGATCGACCGTTTTCAGCATGAGTTTCGCCCGCCGCCAGCCGTTGTGATTCGCTGTGAAACTCAGCAATCACATTCCCGACCTTGCTCAGGCCGGATGCGACAAGCTCATAGGCGGTGCCGGAGAAGTGATCCGGCACCGACTGCGGCAGATAGGCCGTCTTCAGTCCGGTGGTCGCGACTATCTCGCCGCTATCCGGAAGAAGCTCGCCCGCAATGATTTTCATCAGTGTGGACTTGCCCTCGCCATTCCTGCCCACCAGGGCCATTCGGGCCCCGGGTTCAATGGTCAGGTCAACCTTGTCCAGGACGGTGGTTGGACCAAACGCGATGCTGGCGCCATGAACGCGAATGAGGGGCATGAGTTCAGAAATGGACTGCTGTTTGAAGAGGACGCACGGGCACTCTTCCAGTGTATCAAGTCACGGCCATGACTTTGTTGATAAACACCGATCGCGGGTGGGCGCAGTATTGGCTGCGGGCAGTGCGTGCGACTTCAGCCTGCTTTTCTCTTCAGCCCGCTTTCCGCTGGTGTGCCGGTATTACCAGGGGTTCTGTTCGTGGTTGCGGTTCTGCAAGCGGATCTTCGCCCGGTGCCGAACCTGGTTCCGCTTGCGCTGAATCCTCCAGCCACCAGGGGGATGGGGTCTCCGACAGGTTCAGGTAGAAGGTGGCATAGAACAGGCCGAAGTCATCTATGGCCTGCCGGCCCGGGAACAGTTGAAATCTGAAATCGGTTCTTGTCAGTGTGTGCAGGTGCGACCATAGCGTTGAGCTTTGCAGTGGGCCTCCGGCCAGGCACACGTGCATGACGTACTGGTGACCTGCTGAATACCCGATGGCGCGAAAATTAGGAGAATCGAAATGGCTGAGTATCGAGGTCGTATCCGCAGTGATCAGCCGGCAGGCATAGCCGGTAATAGGTTGCGTGTCGTCGTTCAGGACATTGATCATCATCTGGTTGGGCAGCACGACGACCCGCTTCGACTCGGGTGCCGAAAATGCTGCCATCTTGATGAGCCTGGCGATTCCGATATGCGGACTGTCGGCATTCAGCCGATGCGGCGTTGACAATGGTCTGGGCGCGCCGGGCAGCCCAGTCTGTTGCAACAGCGTGCTCAGACCAAGTGCGATCATGGGGGGTTTGCGGTCGCGCTGTTCGATGACAGGCTGAATCTCCACGCGACGCCGGTCCTCGATCAGTCGCAGATCGTTTGCCTTGGCAAATGCATGCAGATAGCGGAGGCTGCGTGGTTGCAGCTCGGCCATGTCCGGTGGCAGAAACAGGGCTGGTTTGTGTGCCTTTATGTCGCAGGAAAGTACCGTGTGCATCCGGGACTCGGCAGCTGAATCCGTTTTACCGATGACCTCTGACAGTGTTTGCACCCACGTCACGGGTTGTTCGAGATCGTCGAGCGTCTCGGCGCTGGCGCTGGTAGTCATGGCATTCGATCCCTGTGGGCAACCGGCGTGTGTTCCCGGCAGCACCTTGGCTTGATAGCGCCTTCTGTGAAAGCGTGGCACACGTTCGACAGGTAGCGAAATTCGGGCCAGTTTCTGCAGGGTCAGCCCAGATTCCAGCTCGCCTGTGGGATCGATCCGATGGGGTGCGCCGCTGAAACGGGAAGGTTCAATCAGCCAGTCCGGAGTCCGACCACTCCTTACTGGTAAAGGCCTTTATCGACAGGGCGTGAATGGCACCGGACTTGATGTGCTCGTCCAGCACTGCGTACACCAGTTTATGACGTTTCAGAGTCGAGAGGCCTTCGAAGGAGTCGCTGATTACTCGAGCCTCGAACTTGCTGCCGTCGCCTGTAATTTCTACCTGAGAATCGGCTATGGCCTGCTCGACCAGGTCGCTGAAATAATCCATGCGCATGCTGTTCACCTCGGTTGCGGCGCGCAGTATAGCGCGGGTAACGGTGGCAAAAAAAAGGGCCCGACAAGCGGGCCCGATATGGGGGTGAGAACGTGACGCCAACCAGTGATCGGGGCACGCCACAATACTTTAGTAGATGCAGTAATAGTGTCAAATAAATATTTGAATTGACTGATAAAATTGTGACTCTGTTAGCGCATAATTCATCGATCAAGCGGGATTTTCGAAGAAAACATAGGATGTTGAGTAATCACTGAATTCGAAATACACCTTTTTTTCACCGCTGTCGACGGTGCCGTTCAGATTGGCGTCCAGAACTCCATAACCGAATCGGTAGGGTCTGTCCGTGCCTGTTCCCGTACCGGATGCGGTGGAAATCTTGTCGATCTTCATGAATCGTTTGACCAGTTTTTCCCCGGCGTATATCTCGATGATGCCATCCGTACCCGTCCAATTCTGGATAGAACGGCCGATCTTGTTCTGTGATTCCTGGGTACAGGCGGTCAGCAGCGTGGCGATACACAGACACACTGCGATACGAAATTGTCGGTTCATGATGGGTTTTCCTGGTTGATTGACGCCATTATCCGTCAATTCCGGGCTCGCTACACGAATACTGCATAAATGCCCTGTTAGAGAGGATAATGTGAGTATTGAATTGAGCTGATGACGAACATGACCAGAGCGACAGCCGGTAAACCGTTTGGAATCCGAGTCGAATTGCCGGACAACGACCCGATGAGTGCGCCGCATCTGCTGGGCGACAAGTGGTCAAGCGTACGCTGGTACGATACGGAGTCTGCTCGAGACAGTGCTTTCGAACAGATGCTCAAACAGCCCGGGTATTACAGAGAAGGTGATACACCATCAGTGCGATTGAGCAAAATAAGGGCAGATCAGGAACAGCGCGTCGTCCTTGGAGACGCTTAGTGTTGAGCGGGCATTTTCGGGCTGTCTGTAAATATCAAGGTAGCCTGTGCCATCGCGTTATCAACACCGGCATTTCCATGGCCTCGTTCAATCTTTTTCTGCAGCGCGCTGGCAAGCTGCGTTATTGAGCTGCAGCCGAAATGCCTGATACCCAGCGTGGGCATGGGGGGCAGGTCCCGACCCGCCAGAATATCGCTGAAATTCTCCAGCCCCGGATTATGGGCAACTATCATGACGTGTCCGGTCTCCGCAGGTACCTTGCCCAGGATACTGGCGAGTGCGCGTGGTGATGCCAGATACAGAGCTTCATCACTTTCAACCTGCTGCGGACTCAGCTTGAACGCAGCGCGCAGAAAGTCGCACGTCTGCTGCGCCCTGGTGGCTGTGCTGCACAGTATCAGGTCAGGAATGCAATTTCTTGCCAGTAGACGTTGTGCCATGACAGGTCCGTCGCGCCTGCCACGATTGTTGAGTGGGCGGTCATGATCGGATTGACTACTGTCTTTCCAGCTCGATTTGGCGTGACGAACCAGAGTGATGAATTGACTGTGCAAATGTAGTGCTCCCGCTGATAGCTGGACTGCCTGCTGATTTCCTCAGTCGTCTGCAATCAGTTTGCCATCGACATTTCGTAAGTAGCCGATGCCGCGATCCGTGACAACCTTGTACCAGTCATTGACTTCACTTTCGAGTTCCAGAACGGTTCCCGGTGCGACCCTCATCATCAGGTTGGAGTAGCTTGCGGGCTGATCGTAGACCCCTTTCGGGTAATACGTGCCGACGACCCTGACCCGGGGCGGAGTGGTCTGTATGGACGTGGACCTGTTCAGTTGCGACTCGTCCAGCGGCTCCAGCTCGAAGCTGCGGTTGATCCGCACGGGCTGCAGCACGACATCCCCAGTCTCCTCAGGCTCGGCATCGACTTCCGGTGATCGTTGTAGAGCCAGGGTGCCGGTCGCCGTCGGCGCGACCTGGGAACTGGACGAACTGGCGACGTCCAGCGATTCCCGGCTCGCGCTCCGGGCAACTGTCGCTGCGGACTCCGATTGCCCACTGGTGGGGATCAGAGAGCCCGGAATGGTGATGACGTCCCCTATGCGCAGTGTTCTCGGGTCCGTGATGTCATTGTAGGCGGCTATGGCTTCCCATTGACTGACTTCGCCTGTGTATTGCAGGGAAATGTCGCTGAGTCTGTCCCCGGGCGCAATGGTGTGCTGCACAGTTCTCGACGATTCATCCGCCTCAGTATCCTGAACGGTTCTCAGCGTGGCGCACCCGCTGACCAGGGCGACAGCCAATGCGAGCATGAGGGATACACTGGTTTTTTTTTTATTGTTCATATTGTCCAGTCGCGTTTAATGTCTTCCAGAGTTCGAAAGCTGCCTGCTGGCGACAAATAATCACTTTCGCCAGATCAATCAGATGAGTGCTCGAACACGATCTTGAATCAGATTGTCGCCATAAACCACTGCCACTGGTGAGAACCACGACCGACTCCGGACACCGAAAACGAGATCAGCCGCCCAACAAGCTGACAAACCTGTCGCTCGTGGCACAACTTCACGTTCCGTTTTTTTTCTGTGTCGTCAAAAACAATGATGATAATCAATTTCTTGTGCTTGTACGCAGGCAGTTCTGCGGGCGAAAAAAAACCCGGCGCGGATGAGGGGCCGGGTCTTCTTCGTACCAATGTCTACCAGGATCAGAACATTACCGGATTGAAACCAGTGCTGCAGGGGAACCTGTCAATTCTATTTGATATCCCGTTGATGGACGTAGCCGATGCCTTTGTCGGTTTCTACCTGGAACCACTTACCCATGGCCTTGGAAACCTGCAACGTCGTTCCCGGTGACACGCGCATCAAGAGGCTCGACGAAAAATCAGCCTCGTTGTAAACGGCTTTCGGGTAATAGGTACCACTAACCATGATCTGTGCCGGTGCCTGAGGGTCCTGATTACCAGTGGCCAGTTGAGTGGCCGGCACGACGGTCATTGGTTGAGCCGGCTCATCCGACTTGAACGTCGCTTCCACGATCTTGATGGGTTGGGTCTCGTCGAGGGTCGACGCGGCTTCAGCCAGCAGCTCTGTACTGGCATCGATGGCGGAGGTATTGTCGTCATTCGCCGGAGACAGTTTGATCGAGGATTCATCGACTTCTGCACTGACGATCCTGGATGCGGCTGGCTGCTGCTCGTTGCCGGCCGCTGCGAGTTCAGGCCGAACCAGCATCTCAGGGACATAGATAGTCTGTCCTGCCTTTACCAGCACAGCCTGCTTTTCCGAAAACCGGTTCTGTCCGGCAATGGCTTGCCAGTTGGTGGCATCACCGGTCGTGCGCTTGGCGAAATCCCACAGTGTCTCGCCCGAATTCACCTTGAACGGTGTGCCTGCGAGCTGCTCGTTGCCTGCCGGAGTTTCCATGCCGGCATCGGAGTTACCTGTATCAGCCTGTGTCACCTGCATCGGCTGATCAGCCGGTTCTGCATCTGCACTCCCTGGCGTGGGTGCTGCAGCCATTGACTCGTCCAGTGCAGGCTTGACCATGTCTGCCGGTATGATGAGTTGCTGGCCTGGAAAGACCGCTGCATTGGGTCCGAGGTTATTCACATCTGCAAGCACATGCCAGTTGTTGGCATCCCCGGTGGTCTTCCTGGATATGTCCCACAGTGTCTCACTGGCAGCTACTTCGTGCACCAGATCCTCGACGCCGATGTGCTCATCTGCGCTCACAGCGTCTGTGCCCATCGGGATGGTGGGCTCGGCCTGGACGCCAGCGTCAACCAGTGTCTCAAGTTCAGATTCTGCAATTTCATCTGAAACCGGTTCAGCCCCGTCCGCTACCTGCACTTGCTGGCGATCCGGCAGGGCGGATTTGGTCGGCCTGGCGTTGCGAATGACGATGGGACGCAAGGTCGCCTCTTCTGGCATTACCGGGCCTTCCTCCATCATGGCCAGATCCACTTCATCCATCAGGAGTCCGTCGTCCGTTCGCGCTTCACCGTCGCTGAATCCGAGCAGATAGGTGGTCCTGTTCCAGACGCGCTCACCGACATCTGCGGTGGTTCTGCCAGCCTTCAATATGCCCTCACCCACTCTGCTCAGATCGTAGTCATCCATGCGTGGGGTCGTTGAACAGGCGCTCAGAGAAATGACGGCAACGGCAATCAGGCTTCTCTTGAACAGGGCAGGGTTACGATTGGACATAGTTTCTCTCACCGGCAGACTCGATAGGTAGACGAACGATCACGGTGTGCCCGATCCGGGACAAGCATCAGGAGGCAAATTGCGTCATCACACCGACGAACGTGACACTAAATTTAATAGTCGGTAGATCGAGGTCCGTCAATGCGATCTCGTGCAAAAAGCATCGAGCGGCGGAGATACCGACGTGTTTGCCGGTTTTGTGAAGCAGTTCTCATGCCGGTTAGTATCCGGTCAGTGGCTGAGCCAGTATCGAAAAGCTATGTTCAATTAGCTGGCCCAGGTGTCCCGGAGCGTCACGGTGCGGTTGAATACCAGCGACTCCTTGCTGTGATCGTGTCGATCGCCAACGAAATAGCCGATTCGTTCGAACTGGAAATGTTCCTCTGGCGCGGCCGCACTCAGGGATGGTTCCACCACGCAGGAGGTCAGAATGATCTCTGACTCGGGGTTGATGGCCTCTACCAGCGAGTCAGCCTTGCCAGGATCCGGCAAGGTGAACAGGGGGTTGTAGAGCCTGATTTCGGCGGGAATGCCGTGTTTGACTGACACCCAGTGGATCACGCCTTTCACTTTTCGCCCTTCCGGTTTCTTGCCCAGCGTGTCCGCATCGTGGCTGCAGCGAAGTTCCGTGACGATGCCGGCGTCGTCCTTGATGACCTCTTCGCAGCGGATCACATAGGCGCCGCGAAGTCGAACTTCGCCACCAGGCACCAGGCGCTGGTATTTCGGTGGCGGTATCTCTGCAAAGTCATCGCGCTCGATGAAAATTTCCCGGGTAAAGGGTACCGGGCGGGAACCGGCCCCCTCATCCTGGGGGTGGTTGGCAAATGTCAGTGTCTGTTCATGGTTTTCCGGCAGACTGGTGATGATGACCCTGACCGGATCCAGTACGGCCAGGCGGCGGGGAGCATCCCTGTTGAGATGATCCCGAATGCAGGTTTCAAGTACTGCCATTTCGATCCAGGCATCATTCTTGGTAATGCCGATTCGTTCGCAGAAATCCCGCAGTGACGCCGCCGTATAGCCCCGCCTGCGCATGCCGACGATGGTGGGCATGCGTGGATCATCCCAGCCATGGACGTGATTTTCCTCGACCAGCTGGATCAGCCGGCGTTTGCTCAGCACCGTGTATTCGAGAGAGAGTCGGGCGAACTCGATCTGTTGCGGGTGGCACGGTGTACCCAGTTCATCCAGGACCCAGTCGTAAAGCGGTCTGTGATCCTCGAACTCCAGCGTGCACAGTGAATGAGTAATGCCCTCGATCGCATCCGATACGCAGTGCGTGTAGTCATACATGGGATAGATCGACCAGGCGTCACCGGTGCGTACGTGCCTGACCTTGCGGATCCGGTACAGTGTCGGATCCCGCATGTTGATATTGCCGGCGCTCAGGTCGATTCTGGCTCTGAGAATGTGCTCGCCATCATCGAATTCGCCGTCCTTCATCCGCTGGAAGAGGTCAAGGTTCTCCTCCACGCTGCGATTCCGGTAGGGGCCTGGCGTACCCGGTTTCGTCAGCGTGCCACGCATTTCACGCACTTCCTCTGCACTGCTGCTGTCTACGTAGGCTTTGCCCTCTCGAATCAACTGACAGGCGTACTCATACAGCTCATCGAAATAGTCTGAGGCGTGACATAGGCGGTCCCATTCATATCCCAGCCAACGGACATCTTCCTCGATTGCGTGCGCATATTCTTCACTTTCGCGGACAGGGTTAGTGTCATCGAAGCGCAGATTGCAGCGGCCGCCATAACGCTCGGCTGTACCAAAGTTCAGGCATATGGATTTGGCATGACCGATATGCAGGTAGCCGTTGGGTTCGGGGGGAAACCGCGTGACAACCTGCCCGTCGTTCTTGCCAGCCGCCAGGTCACTCTCGACGATATTGCGAATGAAATTACTGGCCTCGACAGGCTCTGATCTGGACATGGCTGTAGAAACGCGCTCGCCGCTGAGTGAAAGTAGGGGAGTATAGCTGTCCAAAAGCGCTTGCTGCGCTGAAATCGCCGGCCTGTTCCGCGCCAGGTCAACGCCCCGGGTGGTTCCTGACTTCGCCCTGACTCGTGTTCAGAGGCGAGAGACCGGGACAGAATAAAGTTGCTGGTAGCGAATCACTGTGTCGATGTAACGGCGGGTTTCAGGGAACGGGGGGATGCCGTCGTATCTGTCCACGTTTCCGGGGCCTGCATTATAGGCGGCCAGAGCCAGGCGAGTGTCTCCCGAGTAGCGTTTGAGCAACTGTGCAAGGTA
>JABDKN010000171.1 GCA_013002205.1 Granulosicoccus sp. | reverse complement strand
CCCCGCATCTCACAAACAGCCTTTCTTACACCGTGCCAGGTTTCCGCTTCAGCGCTGTTACCCGCGTCTTCGTATTCTTTCGCCTTTCTGGCAGCTTCCGCCTCTGCCTTGCTACCGTGCGACTCATAGAGTATGCGTGCATACTCGGCGATTTTAGTCATCTCCATTTTCAGATACCCTCCTGACGTTAATGTGTGCGAACGTGATTCACCCACACTGGATTCATTTTCTTAGATTATCACGGTTTTCAGCGGGCTGAAATGACCCAGATCAATGAGCGAGGAACCTGGCGACAGCCGCTCCGGCATTGATGCCACCTCATGACCTCTGTCGCTAAAAATGCTGACGGCCGCACGTTGCCCACAGGGTTTCAGGTATGTTCATCACGTGCTTTCCTGGCACGGACGAAGGTTGCCTCTATGGTATCGGCATCGCCATCGGCGATTGCCTGGCGTAACTGTTTCAGGTGCATATCCAGGCTGTCCATGGACGCAAGAATTGCGTCTCGATTGCACAGGCAGACATCCCGCCACATGATCGCATCACTGGATGCAATGCGTGTGAAGTCCTTGAATCCGCCTGCGGCGTAGCGAAAAATCTCTTCGGCTTCCTGCTGGGTCGCCAGCGTATCGACCAATGCAAATGCCAGTACATGAGGCAGGTGACTGGTGGCTGCCAGTACACGATCATGCCGTTCGGGATCCAGCGTTTCAACCTGTGCACCGGTCAGTTCCCACAAGCAACTCACCGTTGCAAGGGCTGCCTCGTCGGTCTCCGCAAGTGGAGTCAATAACACTCGGCGCTGGTGATACAACGACGCATCAGCGGCGTCGACACCGGTTTTTTCGCGCCCGGCGACCGGATGTCCGGGTACCACCCGAGATAGATCGCTGAGCACCTCCCGTGCATCTGTGATGAAGGGACCCTTCACACTGCCGGCATCGGTCACGATGGCGGATGGCTTCAAATACGGCTGGATCGCCTGTAATTGCCTGCGCATGCTGAGCATCGGAACTGCCAGCATGATCATGTCGGACTGCGGGATCACTTCAGCAGGATCGAGACTGTAACGCTCGATCAACCCCAGCTCGATGCCGCGCTTGCCTGTTGATTCCGAACGCACCAGGGCTACGATATCGCTGGTGAAGCCTGACGCTTTCAGGGCCGCCGCAAGCGAACCGCCAATCATGCCGAGTCCGACGATACAAAGCGTACCGACGGTTGCGGATGAATCAGCCGTACTGCGCACGATGGCCTTACTCACAGTGCGCGCGGAAAGGAGCCGAGCACTTTCAGCATGGGGGCCAGCTCGCGCAACTGCTCGAGAACCGGGCCCAGGGTTCTGTCCTGCTGATGCCCGTTGACATCGATAAAGAACAGGTACTCCCATAATGCTGAGCGCGATGGCCGGGACTCGATACGCGTCATGCTGACGCCGGCCTCTTCCAGGGGTTGCAGCAGTCTGCGCAGCCCGCCGGGCCGATGAGGGGCTGCAAACATTATCAGGGTGGCGTCGTCGCCACTGGGCGGTACTTCCTGATCACCGATGATAAGAAATCGAGTCGTATTGTTTTTCTCGTCCTCGATGCTGCGCTCAAGGCAGGAAAGTCCATAGAGCTCAGCGGCCGATTCACCGGCAATGGCCGCACTGCCCGGCTCCTCCATCGCCACCCTTGCCGCTGCCGCATTACTGCTTTCGCTGATGCGGGTGGCGTTTGGCAGATTGGCGTTGAGCCAGTGACGGCATTGCGCAAGCGATTGCGGATGCGCATGTACCGACTCGATCTTCTCCAGGGATGTGACCTGACTCATCAGGCAATGCTGGATACGCAGTGTCATTTCACCGCAGACCTTCAGGGGTGTGCGGGTCAACAGGTCAAGGGTCAGATTGATAGTCCCTTCGGTCGAGTTCTCTACCGGCACCACGCCGAAGCGCACTCGCCCGGCCTCCACTGCCTGGAATATATCGGCAATGCTGGCTTCCGGCTGGGTTTCCGCAGCATGGCCGAAGTGACGTACGGCAGCGGTATGGCTATAGGTTCCCTCGGGCCCCAGATAGGCCACACGCATCGGCTCTTCCAGGGCCAGGCTTGCAGAAATTATTTCACGAAAGATGCGCTGTATTGCGACATCGCTCATCGGGCCTTCGTTGCGCCTGGCCACTTCTTTCAGTATCTGAGCTTCGCGCTCTGGCCGATAGAAATCCACCGCTTGTCCAGCAGCCTCCGCCAGTTTGACATTGGCCACACGCAACGCCGCGCGCGCGCGCGCGTTGAGAAGATCCTGGATTTGCTGGTCGAACAGGTCTATCTCCCGACGAATTGCCTCCAGATCAGCCGGCTGGTCACGGGGAGTCTGCTCATCTGTACTCATGCATGCCCTTCCACGAAGAACGCCGGGAAAGCCATCGGCCTGTCCGGAAATTCTTCGGTGTCGTCGTTACACGCGCTGGCCTGAAGCTCGGCAATCAGTTTATGCCCCTGTCGCTTTTCGAATCCTTGAACGATAGCACCCGCAGGACATACGGTCACAGGCCACACAAGCGTCGATATCGACCATTCGCACGTAATCGGCAACCCGGGAGCGGGCTCCGCCTTGCAGTACCAGCACGGAATAATCCACCCTCCACTAGTCACGATCAACGAGCGTCATCTGAATCATCTGAATCATCTGAATCATCTGAATCATCTGAATCATCCGAATCATCTGAATCATCCGAATCGTCCGAATCGATTGAGTCATCCGAATCAGTAAGGAATTCTGCTCCGTCGTGTGCAGATGAATCGCCGCGTTCGCCAAATCCTTCTGCATTGGATGGCGGACTA
>JABDKN010000161.1 GCA_013002205.1 Granulosicoccus sp. | reverse complement strand
TAATCTTGCCGCCGACATACAGCTGTCGATTCCTGCACCAGAACAGCTAATGATAGTGAACACGGAGCAACCTGTATGGATATTTCGTGACAATGTCGCAGTGGTGACGGGCAGGGGCGACTCAATTCGCCGGATTCCACGTCGTGGCAACTCACGGCCCGGTCGTGACAACAGGGTATTTTTATAATAATACCAATATGTTATATAACTTAATTAATCAAATTTGGCAGTACAGCAGACTGCTGCGTATTGTCACAACCGGTGGGGTGTTACTTCGCCAGCCTGGCACGATCAACATCCGTTCACAGCAGATACCGTGGGCCGTCACGGCAGTTCCTTGATCGACCCATGCTTAATGCCAGAACGGATACGCTCCAGCCGCTGCATGCTCCATTGCGGAACCAGTTCGACTGCCAGCATGGCGGTCAGAATCAAACCGCATCCAGCAATGCCGATCCAGCCCGTGCGTTCATCGAGTAACAGGAATGCAAACAGCGCGGCAAACGGTGCCTCGGAAGACAGGAAAATTGCCGCCTGTGATGCACTGGTGTATCGCTGGGCAATGACCTGAAGAGTGAACGCAAAGCCACCGGCAAAGACGCCGGCAAACAGGATCTGTGGAGCCGCCGCGATAATCGACGTACCGTCGATTGGCTCCAGCAGCCATGCCAGCACCAGGGCCACGACGGCTATGACGGAAAACTGCGTAAGCGCCAGCGCCAGAGGCCTGCCTGTCTGGCCAACGAATCGCGCGATCAAGACAAGTTGCAGCGCCCAGAAGATGGCGCTGAGGATGGTCAGCAGATCACCGATCACCAGCGCATCGAGCCTGCCCCCCGCAAGCAGGTAGATTCCCGCCAGGGAAAGCATGGCTGCCAGCCAGGTGATGCGATGGGGTATTTCCCGAAACAGCAACACTGCCAGTATCGGCGTGAAGACGACATAGAGTCCGGTCAGAAAACCCGAATTGGTGACACTGGTTGACAGCAGACCCACTTGCTGAGTCGCCATGCCGCCGAACATGCACCATCCGATGAGTATGAATTTCAACCAGTCTGTTGCGCAGAGTGCATGACTGCCGGAGCCGCTCATTCTGCGTGACTCATGCAGTGCAAATGGCAGCACCACGAGCGCGGCGACGCTGAAACGCAATGCAATGAACAACATGGGTCCGATGCTGTCCATCGCCGTTGACTGCGCGACGAATCCCATCCCCCAGGTTGCGCCTGCTAGTAACAGAACGAGATTGGCATGCCAGCGTTTCATCCGCGGTGAGGGTATCATCAAAGCCCATGTCATTCAGTCGCCTCAACCCGAGAAGCAAGCACCGTGGAGTGGTATCCACCCACAGTTCTTCACGCCCGGGAAGGCAGTCCACCCGACGCCTGCGACTGTGGGACGCTATCCGACGTACGCGTGAGCAAATCGAGCAGTGGCAGACCCGGGCCACTGAAACGGAACAGTTGTTCAGAGAGCACATCCAGCCCCGCGAGGAACAATTGACGCTGGTTCACGGCCAGCTGACAGAAACGCTCCTGGACCACTACTCCGCTGCAACGCTGCCCATCGCCGAGCAGGCCTTACTGGGACTTTGGATTGCCGATCAACTGCAGTCACTTCTTGTGCATCCTTTTGCATCGAAAGTTCAGGTTGATGCACTGGCCGCACAGTGGCGGGAGTTACAGGGTGCACAGCCCGGTCCGGTTGACGGCCCTGACAACTGTCGTGGTGACAGGATGAGCAGCACGCTCGATGAAGCACTAGAGGAGGATGAGCCCGATGACGACGACATCGTCTTCGATTTCGGATGGCATACAGACAGGCGTCCGGCGGATTCCGCTTCCAATGCAGGAGCAACGCAGCAGGAGTCGGCACACCGAACCCGCTCACGACAGGAGCGTCCCGATCCGCCGGAAAACATGAATGAGCTCGACAACAAACTGTCGGTGGACCAACTGTTTCGTCAGCTTGCCCGGGTACTTCATCCTGATCGTGAACAGGATGAAGCATTGAAGGCCCGGAAACATACTCAGATGAGCCTGTTGCTCAAAGCCAGGCACGAGAGGGATATCCACACCCTGATGACACTGTATGAAGAGCATATCGGGGATCTACCGGAACTTCTGTCAATACCCGATCATGAAGAACTGCTCAATGCGCTCGACTCGCAGTTGCGGCAGCTGCTGGGCCAATTGCGTGAAGTACGCTCAGGCAACCCGCTGCAAAGGCAGATCATCGAGCGCTACTGCATTGGCGACGACCGGCCCTGTCTGAACCTGATCCGCCAGCATGCCCAGGCGCTGGATACTGAAATAGATGCACTTCGATCGCAATGCCTGCGCCTGAATTCCCGGGAGGCCGTGATAGATGCCCTCGCGAGGCGACGAGAGCTTGAGCAGGATCGGCGGGTAATAGACCAGATGACCGGATACTGAGGTCGCGATCGAGGGTTAAACGTGACGACGATCGCAAGCTGTCGACTCGACGAATCTGCGGGCCACATGTAACGCTGAAGAATTGCCACGGCACGCCGCTTCCAATTGCAGGTGCAGCGTTACCTGTCAGGTGTTCGCTCGCCCCCTGCAGCAGTCCATGGTCACAGAGGCAGACCGGTGAAAAAACAGGACGAGCACTGATCCGTGCGACTACAAGCCAGACTTCTGTTCGCTATCGTGCCCGTCATCGCGGTATCGCTGTTGTCTCTGAAGTGGGTTGTCTTCGTCCAGTTGCAGAATCACACTCAGCTGCAACTCGGCCGCCAGATGAACGGTGTGCTGACACAGACAGAACAACAGAGTTCGTCGTTCATCGACAATACACTGGCAAATGCAAGGCTGTTCGCCAACTCCCGACTGCTGCAGCGTTACCTGCTGGTTGAGGATGAAGCGGAACGGGCAGAGTTTCTGAAACCGGCTTTGCACACGCTGTTTTCCAGTTACCAGGAAGCCTTCCCGCAATACCAGGAATTTCGACTTCTATCGCCGGAGGGTGAAGAGAACGTACGATTTTCCAGCATGGAACCGGGCGGTCACCACACCGAGACGTCCAGACAGGATCTGTTCACGGCGCTGCACAATAATCGCGCGCCCCTGTTCAGTGTCATCAGCTCGAATCCGGACACTGGCACACCAACACTGACAGTGGGTCGGGCACTCAGACTGCTGGACGATGATCCTTCACCGCTGGTCACCGAGATTTCCGCGCGCGGGTATCTGCTGGTCACCGCCAGTCTGGACCGGTTGCGCAGTTATGTCGTTGAACAGCCCATTGGAGAACAGGGCTACCTGATGGTGATGGACACACAGGGCAGGATTCTATTTCACAGGAATCCGCACCTGGAAGGCAGCAAACACCCTGGTCTCGTGCAACAGCTTGGTGCAGACGGGTTGGATGCGGATAGCCGGAGGCAGGTGTCCAGGATGGTGTTTCAGAGCACGCCCTATATTGTCCGCTGGCAGCGACTGCACGACGATCTGCTGCTTCTCGCCCTGGTGCCGGAGACGGAGATCGCTACCACCAGCCGGCAATTGGCACGCTCGATAGCGGGTATCGCGTTTCTGGTCATCTTGCTGACGACGATTGCCTATTACCTGTTGATACGTTCAACCATTCTTCGCCCCATCATGCGACTGATCCAGTCGGCTATCGCCATCGGCGAGGGGCAACTGGATACCAGCATCGACGTCAGGCGTGACGATGAAATCGGGGATCTGGCACAGGCCCTGTCAGACATGAAGCATAAGCTTGGCGTATCGATGAACGAACTACAACGCTCACATGCACGTATCGAACAACTGGCCTATCGGGATGCCTTGACCGATCTGCCCAATCGACGCCTCTTCATTCGACAGGTAGAACAGGCTATTGCGCTGGAATCCCGCAAGAACGGCAAGCTTGCAATACTGTTTCTGGATCTCGATGATTTCAAACGGGTCAATGACACGCTCGGGCACGAAGCGGGGGACTTTCTGCTGCAGGAAGTGGCGCATCGCCTGCAGCATTGCATCAGGGAATCTGACGAGCTGGCCCTTGCACATGAGCAGGGCCTCGACCTGTCGTGCAACCAGATCGCGCGCATCGGAGGCGATGAGTTCATCCTGCTCTTGTCAGCACTGGGACACCCTGAACATGCAACCATCGTCGCCAGACGCATCATTGCAGAGCTTGCCAGACCTGTGATCATCGACGATCGCTCCTTTGTCGTCGGCACAAGTATCGGCATAGCCCTTTACCCTGCCGATGCCGATAATGTCGACGGCCTGATCAAGTGTGCCGACACTGCGATGTATGACGCAAAAAGAAAGCAGAAAAACACGTTCCGGTATTATGGCGAGACCATGCAGACAAACATCGAGACACGCCTGCAGCTTGAGGACGACCTGCGCCAGGCACTGCAGCAGGAGCAGTTCGAACTCTATTACCAGCCACAGTTTGACACCCGGACCGGGCAACTTGCAGGGGCCGAAGCGCTACTGAGGTGGAATCACCCGGATCGTGGCATGATCCCGCCTGATCAGTTCATTCCGGTGGCGGAGGATACCGGGATGATCGGTACGCTGGGCGACTGGGTCCTGCACCAGGCGTGTCAGCACTGGCGACACTGGTGTAACCAGGGAATTGCACCACGGCGCATTGCGGTCAACGTGTCACAGCGACAGTTCGCGCTAAGTGACCTGCTGGACAGTGTGACGCATGCACTGGAGAGCAGCCAGATGCCTGCGCACGCGCTGGAACTCGAACTCACGGAGTCCTGCATGCTGGAAGGCACCTCCCCGGTCGTCGACACCCTGCAGAAACTCAGGCAGATCGGAGTACGCATTGCCATGGATGATTTAGGTACCGGCTATTCATCGCTGGGCGCCCTGACATCGCTGCCCATAGACACTCTCAAGATCGATCGCAGTTTCGTCAATGGCATCGAGTCGGACACGCAGAACAGCAAGGTGGTATCAGCGATTTTCATGCTGGCAAGAAGTCTTGGGCTGGAGATCGTGGCTGAAGGCGTAGAAGTGCAGGCCGAGCTCGATTACCTCTCCGAACGCGACTGTGATGTCGTGCAGGGTTACCTGCTGGGCAGGCCACTGTGCCTGAGCAGCATGAGCGAGTTACTGCTGACTCTGCATCAGAACAGCGAGGAGCGCACCGGCTGATCAGCTGCTACGTTGCCTGGAGAGTCAGAATTCCCGTGCGGCGGACGAGCAATCCAGCCAGCGGCCCAGCTCATGACTCTCGCTACAACGTGATAGATAGAGTTGCAGATCACCGGCGTGGGCGAAATCGGGTGATCCGCAACCATTTCCGCGCAGGCCGCTGATGAAGCGCTCGAACGTGTCGGGTTGTGCCGAGCAGCTGATCTCACGCCATGTCTGCGTGTGTATATCCTCCCCGAGACAGGCGCTGAGTCTGTCACCCTTCTGCCCGGTACTGACTCTGAGTGCTCCCCGGGTTCCATGCAGGGAGAGACAAAGATCATTCATGTAGCCTGTCTGGTAGCGGGACATATGCACCACGCCCAACGCACCGTTTTCCAGTTGCGCGTTGATGATGCAGGAATCATTGGCATCCAGATCGTATTCGCCGATGCGGTTGCCCGGCGCCTTGTCGAAGGTCTGCAGGCGACAGTGCAGGCCGGTGATTCCCTGGCCTGCGCCAGCAATCAGAAAATCCAGAATGTGAATACCGATGTCACCCAGGACACCCGTCGACCCATGCGCTGTGGAGAGTCGCCAGAGCCAGGCATCTTCCGTCGTCCACTCTCCCCAGTACGGGCTGCATAACCAGCTTTGCCGATAGGATGCTTCGAAATGCCGTAATGTGCCCAGCCTGCCCTGATCGATCCATTCACGTGCCTGGTGCAGGGCGCCTGATATGCGATAAGTGAAGTTCACCATATTCAGTACACCGGCAATTTCGGCCTCCGCCACCATGGCCTGGCTCGACTCCAGGGTATCCGACAGGGGTTTTTCACACAGTACTGCCAGACCTTCCTGAAGGCAGCGTATGCTGGACGGTGCATGCGCGGAATCGGGTGTCACCACACAAGCCGCATCCAGGGTATGTGCCGCCAGGGCAGCGGCCAGATCAGTGTAGGCATGCGCGATGTCATGCGTTGCACAGAACTGCTGCACCCGCTCGCGGCATACATCCACGGCAGCCACCACGCTGACGCCCGGCATCGACTGAAATCGCTGTGCATGAGTATGCGCCATGCGACCAGTACCGATCAGCAGCAGCTTGAGAGATCTCATGTCAGCAGCACAGTTTCATACCAGTGCTTCACGCGCGGCCTGGCCATTCACTGGAAGCCCTCCTCACCATCCTGGTGCAGGCTCAACCCCCGCTGCTCGATGGGTTCAGGCGCCTGGTCCACGGGCCGGTTGGGTGCACGCTCGATGCCCTTCCAGGCAATGGCACTGCTCGCTGCCCAGTGAACCGCATTTCTCAGGATCTGCTGTACGTTCCGGTCGTGATAGATCGGATAGGTTTCATGTCCAGGGGCGAAGTAGAAGATTCGACCGGCACCGCGCTGCCAGGTGAGGCCTGAACGGAAGACTTCGCCACCTTCGTACCAGGACAGGAAAACGGTTTCCATCGGTTCGGGTATCACAAACGGTTCACCGTACATTTCGGACTGTGGCAGTTCGAAACAGGGATCGATACCCATCGCTATCGGATGGGAACGGTTGACGACCCAGAGACGCTCCCGCTCACCCGCCTCTCGCCACGTGAGGGAACACGGCGTACCCATCAGGCGCTTGAAGATCTTTGAAAAATGCGCCGAATGCAATACCAGCAGACCCATCCCTTCCCAGACCCGTTGCTGAACGCGCTCGACAATCGCATCGCTGACATCGCCATGGGCAGCGTGGCCCCACCAGATCAATACATCGGTTGCATCCAGCACCGACTCGCTGAGTCCATGTTCCGCCTCCTGCAGAGTCGCCGTGGAGGCGATGATGTCCTCATCCTCGCCCAGGGCACTGGCGATCAGGGTGTGCATGCCATCCGGGTACAACGAGCGCACATCCGCATTGGTCTGCTCATGAATGTACTCACCCCATACCAGCGTCCGGATGCTCATGATTTGAGGCTCATCTTCTGTAAGGCGCGAACGGTCATTTGTGCCAGCTCATCGATACCCTGTGATACTGAAGTGAAATACTCGCGCCTGTCAGTGTTCCGGCCAAAGTGCACGAAGCTGAACGGCAGTACCTCGAGCAGCGTGCGTCCATCGCCGGAGAGCAGCAGGATCTGGCCAGCCATCTCGGCGCCGCCCTGCGGTTCACGCAGCAATCGATCGAAGATCACTGTCACGCGCGCCACAGGATTGTAGTCGCGCGGCCAGGGCTCCAGAAGCACGGTCGCGGCTGCATGCCGCCGCAGCCGATCAGCCAGCAGGCGACTGATCGCATCTGCAGGTTCCTCGGCCCAACGGTTACCGCTGTCCAGGGAGATGATGCCGTCGGTAGTCAGACTGGCAATCTGGGCATTGTCGGCATAGTCGGGAAGTTCGACAATACTGATTCCCAGCGCACGGATGTGGTTGGCTGTACGCGTCGGTGCCACCGCTGCTGCGTCAATGGCAACCGGTTCAAGCAGATATAGTTTTGGCGGCGGACCTCCGCCACAGGCATTCAGCAGCAGGATGAGCGCCAGTAGACAAGCTGACCGGATCCGTTCGACCATCTGCCGACTTCCGGGCAGTTGTCCAGACCGGCCGGAGGTTGTTCGGCCAGAACCACTGGGAATGAAGCAGTATGAATTCATGGCTTAGCGACCGGTGAACAGGGCATTGGGATTCTCTTCCAGCAACTCGGCGAAAGCGGCAATCGACTTCGCCGCCGTCCGCAGCTCGCGGGCAGTAGCCGAGAGTTCGATGTAGATTTCCGAATCCGGCGACAAGCCCTCGAGTACTTCGTTGGCATTGCGCGATGCCGCTGTCAGTGAACTGACCATGGCGGGTAAACTGGCACTCGCGGTTTCGACGCGCGCAGCCGCGTTGGCAATCGACGACATCGAGGAGGATATTTGCGCCGGCAGCGTGGCAAGCTGCGGACTGGCAACCAGCGTGCGTGCCTCGCGCAACAGCTCGGTTGCAGCACTGACCAAAGAATCCAGTGGCAGTTCCGACAGGTTCTTGATCAGCGTTTCGATATCGGCCGTCACGGCTTCGACGTCGGTTGCCAGTACTGGCAGGGAGGCGTACGGTTCCGTGGTGAAATCGATCGGATCACCGGCCAGCTCCGGTTTGTTGATCATCTCGACGATCAACGATCCGGTCAGCAGGTTGCCGGTGGTCAATCGGGCGCGGAGCCCGTTGTCGACCAGTTTTCCCACGAACTCATGCCACAATTCCGGAGTGATATCCTCCAGGCCGAATCGGGCTGGTTGAAATTGCAGGACGGCCTTAGCGCTGCCTGTTTCCCCCGGCGCACCTGGCAGATCGGCCTCGACACTGGCCACCGTGCCCACTTTCACGCCGTTATACTCGATCGGTGCATCGACGCGCAGACCCTTGACGGAACCCGAAAATTCAGCCTGGAACCGGAAGCGGATATCATCCTCACCATCGAACAGGCTGTTACGTGCCTCCGTTCGCGAGCCGAACAGCTTGTACGGCTTCCGCGAATTCGTCACGGGTGTCGAGACCGTGATGTGTTCCGGATTCTCGAATGCGATACCACCGGTGAACAGCGCCGCAATGGACTCCACACGTACCATCGCACCGGTGCTGTCCACACGGCCCTCGATACCCGAAACACCATAGAAGCGCGTTTGCGGATACACGTTTCTGTGATGCGGGGCTTCGATGAAGATATCGAACAGCACCTTGGTTGCATCATCTGACAGGCGCCGCCGCTCCACGCGCCCCACCTCTATCTGGCGTAAAAAAACCGGCGAACCCACGTAGATATAACCTGCTTCATCGGCATTCAGTGTCAGTCTCAGTCCCGGCGTACCCCGCGTGGTCAGTGGCGGTTCATCCAGTCCGATGAAGTCGGACTGTCGTGTACCGGGACTCTCATCCCAGTCCACTTCGATGTAGGAGCCGGAGAGCAAGGTACTCAGGCCGGAAACCTCTGTGGTATTGATCCGTGCGTTGACGATCCAGAAACGGGTGTTCTCGTCCATGTGAGGTGCCACCTGAGGATCCATGCGCACACTGACGACTACCGAGTTCAGATCGTTGGCCAGGCGTACGGACTCCACCCGGCCGACGTCCACGTCATTGCGTCGGACTCGCGTCTCGCCGGCCGTAACGCCCCCGGCCTTGTCGAAGGTGATCTCGACCAGTGGACCTCGATCCGTGTATGAACTCCACAGGATCCAGCCGGCAAACAGCAACGCCGCCAGTGGCAGTAACCAGGCCAGTGACAGCCGCGCCGACAGATTTGCAGCGCGTTCTATGCGCGAGGAGGCAGGCCCCCTGGTTGAGTTAGTCATCGGCGATATGATCCCAGAGCAGACGCGGATCCAGGGAACTGGCTGACAGCATGGTAAACACCACCGACAGGGCAAAGGCATTGATTCCAACACCCGGTACGATGCTGAGAATGGCACCCAGTTGAATGAGCGCCGCCAGCACGGCCACCACGAAAACATCAATCATAGACCAGCGACCGATGAATTCAGTCAGTACATGCAATCTTGAGCGGGTACGCGAGGACATTTCCCAGTCGAAATGCAGACTCAGTGCCAAGCCCGCAATAATGACGAATTTGATGACGGGTATGCAGACACTGGCCACGAAGATGATCAGCGCAACCACGTAGCTGCCACTGTCGATGAGCACGAACACGCCACTGATGATGGTATCCGAGGTGTTACCGGTAAAGGCCTTGGTCAGCATGACGGGATACAGATTGGCCGGAATGTAGGCCATGATTCCCACGAGCAGGAACGCTGCGGCACGCTGCACACTTTTCTCACGTCGAGAACTCACTTTCGCTCCACAGCGGCGACACGGAGCGGTACTGCCGATGCGCTGCAGGGAGCCGCAGGACGTGCAGGCTTTCAGGCCGACCTGCCGCGCGGTCAGGGGCGGCGAATGATGCATGCCCATACCGTGTCCTTGCACAGAGCCAGATTCAGATAAACGGAGACTGCCACCAGGGCAAGCAGACTCCAGAATGCCAGCCCGACATGCAGATTGGCCAGCGTACTTATCTTCACCAGGGATACGACGACACCCACCATGAAGATGTCGGCCATGGCCCAGGGCTCGAGGCGAATTGCCCAGCGAAAAGCCGTCCGCATGCCACTGCGGATTTTCCTGTCGAAGCGGATACGCCACAGCACCCAGCCCAGTAGCGCCAGGCGAGCCAGTGGGAGCATCACGATGAATGCCAGGGTCACGAATCCCAGCCAGCGCATATCACTCAGCCACAGCGCGCTGACTGCATCGAGTACGGAAATCTCGCTGCTGACTCCGGCACGGGACAGGGATAAAAACGGCAGGGACAGACTCAGCAACATCAGGATGATCCCCGCCAGCACGGCAGCCAGGCTCCGGTCGACAGTGGATTCCTTGCGGGTCTGCACGATGTCGTTGCAACGTTCGCAGCGTGCCAGCTCGCCCAGTTGCAACGACTGTCGATGATGCAGGAGATCACAGCCAGGACAGGCAATCAGTTCATCAAATGAGTCCAGAGTGTCCGGATTGCCGGATTCGGTAGTCATATGACGCTGTCGGGGCTGCTGATCATGGAAAGTGGGATCGTATTGTACGGCAGACAATCAATTGAGCGTCTCAATGGCGATAAGTGCGCAGCATAGGTCACTGGATTGCTGTAATCTAGGAAATACATGCAGATTCGCGAATATTTGCAGCGACATAACCTGCCTCGAAGCGCCTCGGGGGTCGATGATCTCGTCTGGAGGGTATATGCGACAATCAACCGTGAAAACGACACTCCTGCTGACCTTCCTGCTGGTCGGTTTCAACCTGCAGGCGGCTGAATTGCTGATGGTCGAAGAGGAAGGTTGCGTGTACTGTGCCAAATTCAACCGGGAAATTGCACCGGCTTACCCGAAGACCGCAGAGGGCAGAGTCGCACCTTTGCGCCGTCTGTCTCTGACCGAGCCATGGCCTGAGGATCTGCAGGAGATTGCCCGGGCTCAGGTGACACCCACCTTCATCCTGGTGGACAAGGGGCGGGAAGTCGATCGCCTGATCGGTTACCCGGGTGATGAGCATTTCTGGTTTCTGCTTGGCGATATGCTGGAGAAACTCTAGGTGGCCTTACCACGACTCTCAGCCGATGCCAGCGATGCCGAAGTGGAAACGCTGGTTGCCCAGGCACGCAAAGCCAGTGAGCTGCTCAAGGCCCTGTCTCACGAGACGCGGCTGATGATTCTCTGCCTGCTGTCCGAACGCGAGATGTCGGTGTCAGAAATAGAGGAGATCATCAAACTGCCACAGGCGACCGTATCTCAGCAACTGGCGCGACTCAGGCTGGACAAGCTGGTGAGCACGCGTCGGGAGGGACGGCAGATTCATTACCGCATTGCGGACCGGGATGTGGCCACGGTCGTCGAATCCCTCTACGACATTTTCTGCAAACCTGTCCGGTGAGCGGCGCGGCGGACTGGCTGTTACCGGGTGCAGGTCTGCTGTGCGGCCTGGTGCTGGGAGCAGTGGCACGCTGGAACCACTTCTGCACGCTGGCGGCTCTGGAACGACATTGGTATGCCAATGACAGCCGGAGCCTGCGCACCTGGGTACTGTCCGCCGCCGTGGCCCTGCTCGGGACACAGGGGCTGTTGCTGAGCGGTGTCATCGAGCTGGACACGGCATTTGTATTGTCACCACAGCTGAACCTGTTGGGTGCTGTGTCCGGGGGCCTGCTGTTTGGCGTCGGCATGGCCCTGACCGGAACCTGTGCGTTTGGTGCCCTGGTCCGACTGGGTGGAGGGAGTCTGCGTTCTCTGGTCGTCGTGGTGGCCATCGCCCTGGCCGCCCTGACCGCTCAGCGCGGTTTGCTGGGCCACTGGCGACTTGGCTTCATCGACCCGCTTGCCATCGAGCTGGGTAATGCCCGCACACAGTCACTGGGAGATTTACTCAGTCAGTGGCTCGGCCTGCCACTGCATCTGCCGGTGGCACTGCTGGCCACAGCCTTGCTGATGGCCTGGGTGTTTGCCGATGCCAGCTATAGACGTGATCATCGCGGCATCCTCACAGGGAGCATTGTCGGGGCGTGCGTTACGTTTGGCTGGTTTGCCACCTCGACACTTGGCAATCATCTGTTCTCGCCCGTGCAGATCGAATCCGCCTCCTTCGTCATGCCGCCAGGTGATCTGTTGCTCAGTGTCATTGCCGTCACTGGCGGCCTTCCCGACTACGGTGTGGGGCTGGTGATCGGTGTCGCCGCCGGGGCAATGCTTGCTGCACGACTGCGTGATGATATGCGGTGGGAGGCCTGCGACGATGCCCGAGAACTGAGCAGGCATCTGCTGGGTGCCTTCCTGATGGGCACTGGCGGCGTCCTCGCCAGCGGCTGCACTCTGGGTCAAGGCGTGTCAGCCATGTCAGTGATGGCCCTGTCAGCACCCATAGTGTTCATCAGCATTTGCCTGGGCGCCCGCATAGGACTGGTCTGGTTATTGGAAGGTTTTCCGGCCTTTCTGACACGCTCGGGCTGAGAACCCTGGTCTTGCGCTCGAGGCATCACCACGGTTGACCAGCCTGTGCGCAGCTACTGAGCCTCTTCAGCCACGAATCGGTAGGCACCAGCCGGATTTCGCTGAACACGCCCGAAACCAGGCGTCGGAAGGTGAAACCCGATCAGCCGCATTTGATCAGTGGCCATTCTGTCCAGCAGCGAAGTACGCGTCCTGCCGGCCAGCGCAGGGTCCTGGTCGGCAGGCGACGGCAGTGTCGGGTATTCGAATGAGAGCGCCACGTTGTTCAACGCATCGCCAACGATCAGTACACTGTCGCCACCGTGATGCAGGGCGAACGATGTATGCCCTGGCGTGTGTCCCTGCGTGTCGATGGCTTCGATTCCCGGCAGCACTTCCTCACCCCATTCAAACGTCGCAATCTGCTCACTGGCGCGACCAAGACGGGATTGTGCCCCCACCACGAAGCTCTGTCGCGCTTCGGGGGTTGCGCCCAAGGTGTCACCGTCCAGCCAGTAGTCGAGTTCGCCGCGATGAATACGGACACTGGCATTCGGAAACTGAAGATCGTCAAAGTCGTCCAGCAGTCCCCAGAGGTGGTCAGGGTGGGCATGTGTGAGCAGGACATCGGTAACCGACCCGGGTTCGATACCAGCGGCCTCCAGCGCCATTGGCAGGCGCCCGGCAGTACTCATGAACTGGGACCCGGCCCCGACGTCGAACAATACGATCCTGTCCCCCTGTTGCCACAGGCTGATGTTGCAGTCGGGCTCGTAGGCCGCACCTGTGAGCTGGTAACGTGACAACAGATCATCCAGCTCGGCATCGTCGATACCTTGCGGGTGCAGAAAACTGGCCGGTAGCTGCAGATGCCCGTCACTCAGGACAGACAGGGACCCGTCGCCGATGGCAGCCGTGAGTTCGCGCGAGTCGATTGATGCAGCCACACGGCCGGCACCCAGACATGCCAGCGAACCCAGCGCAGCGCTGTGCAGAAATTGTCTTCTGTTCATTCGCAGGGACTCCATCATCTCAGTCGATACCACCACCGGCGTTGTCGTCATCGCCATTATCCGGGGTCACGTCAAGTACCCGTGCGCGCTGAGTCACCGTAGCTTCACCGGGAATGCAATCCTGCATGCACGGTTCTTCCCTGGATGCATAGTGGACTTCCTCCATGCGGTCGTCTGCAATGAAGTTGTCCACGTTCGGCAATGTGATGGATGCGAAATTATCCGTGGACAAGGTGAAGTCCTCACTGACCTGGTCATTCAGATACAGCAGATAAGCTGTCAGTGCATAGACATCGTCGTCCGACAGTGATCGTGCGTTGCCGAACGGCATCGCCCGTCTGACATAATCATACACCGTCGAGACATAAGGCCAGTAGGATCCGATGGTCTTCTCCGGCCGCTCGTCGCTCAGCGTGTCAAAGCCGCCTGCCAGAACAGGCCAGCGACCCGCACCTTCACCGAACACGCCGTGACACACGGCGCACTGTGCGTCGTAGATCTGTCCACCGGTTTCCACACTGCCACTGCCAGTGGGCAAACCCAGGCCATCTGGCCGGATGTCGATATCCCAGGCTGCCACCTCTTCAGGCAAGGCCAGCCTGCCCAGATGCAGCACACCGTGTTCCGGTACCGTGGTATCCCGTGCCAGTGGCCGCTGTGCTTCGGGTGCAGACGACTCACTGACCAATGAGTTGGCGGCCGGCGGTTCAACGGTTGCTGTCGCCCCGGAGCCGCTGCTGTCGATCTGTTGCAGAAAGGCGATCATATCCTGCCGTTGTGCCTCATCTCTCATGCCTGCAAACGCCATCTTGGTGCCGACCACATACGTCATGGGTGATTCCAGGAATGCATCGAGACTTGGCTCATCCCAGACAAGGCCATTCTGCGCTGCCTGCTTGAGAGCATCCGAATAGCTGTAACCGTCGGCGCTGGCAGCAGGGCGTTCCATCACGCCATTGAGCATGGGACCAAACTGGTGTCCGGCCGTCTTACCCACCGCATGGCAGGCGGCACATTGTCCAAACAGCTTGCGCCCTGCATCCACATTGCCTGCCGCATGGCCTGCCGTCGATGACATTAGCATGGCAATGAGAACCAGCCCGGAGCATCGCGCAAGACAACGATTCACGCTTGAAGCGACTGATTGCTGCACCTCAGGATACCTCGACATTTTCAGCGCTTCCATCCGGGCGGATGTGCCAGGTCTGGATGCCGTTGTTGTGATAGATCGAATTGACGCCGCGCTCTGCGCGTAAGGCGTCTTTGGTCGGCTGCACCTGGCGTTGCTCGTCGATGGCCCGACTCTGTAGAAACAATTCGCTGCCATCCCAGTCGAATTCGTAGTAGAAACGGTGCAGCGACTTGGCAAGCGTTGGCCCGTCCAGCCTGGCCGTGGACCAGTTGCGACCACCATCGATGGACACATCCACACGCTTCACGGTGCCATGTCCTGACCAGGCCAGTCCTGTCAACACGGTGCGCCCGCGTCCGTGCCTGATCGGAGACTGCGGACTCGGATTGGTAATGATGGATTTGACGTCCATGGTCCAGGTGAATCGACGAGCAGTGCCATCTGCCAGCAGGTCGGTGTACTTCGACGTCTCTTCCCGATGGTGCCAGGGCTGATCCCCGATCTCCAGGCGCCTCAACCACTTGACCCACATATTGCCTTCCCAGCCGGGCACGACCAGCCGCAATGGATATCCCTGCTCGGGACGCAAGGCTTCGCCATTCATCCGGAAGACCACCATGCAGTCATCCATGGCTTTGTCGATCGGGATGGATCGTGTCATGTGTGACGGATCGGCACCTTCGGGAAGCAGCCACTTGCCGCGTGGTGATACACCAGCCTCAGCCAGCAGGTGTTTGAGTTTCACACCCGTGTACATGACGTTATGCACCATGCCGTGGGTAAACTGACAGCCATTGAGCTGGGCACCACGCCATTCCATACCCGAATTGGCGGCACATTCGAGGAAGTACACGTGGCTCTCGCGCGGAAAGCGCTCCAGGTCTTCCATCGTGAATACCAATGGCGTCTCCACCAGACCGTTGATCATCAGGCGATGATCACCCGGGGCAATGTCGGCAACACCTCCATGATGACGTTCGAAGCACAGGCCGTTAGGTGTGATGATGCCGTCCAGTTTGTGCAGGGGAGTGAAATTGATGGACGATTTGTTGTCAGCCGTCAGCCACGAGACCGTCCTGCGCACGGCATCCGATTCATGTACCGATGGTTTGCCGTAGGGATTGGCATCGACTCCATCTCCCAGGTACCGGTTCCAGTCCTGCACCTCGGTAATCAGGGGGTCAGGCGTGGCAGCAGCTGATACCTGGCCTGCACCGACCAGACCTGCACCACCCGCCAGGGCACCTAGTTTCAAACCGGCCTTCAAGGCAATACGCCGTGCGCTGGAGACAGGTGAGATGTCACTGCTGTCAGCCATAATCGATCTCCCGTCAGTGCCACACAGTCAGGCCATGCGGCATATATTCAATTATTACTATGTGTATAACCAAACCCGTAAAGTGACTGCCCGGTTTGAATCCACGCAGTCGACTCAGTTGCTCTTAAGCTTCACCGCATCGTTTTTTTCGATGGTGATGACTTTCCTGTCGCTGATGTACTGCTCCATCAGATCGTATATCGCCGGACCTTCCACACCTTCATTGACCGACGCCCAGCCGGCAACCACGTAGGAGCGCCCGGGATCGATCGCCTCCCCGGTCTTGAGAAAGGTCATGTCACTGATTCGCGAACCGATCGAGGCTTGTGGATCACAGGTATATCCCATGCCACCGACACGTACCATGTCCCCGCCCTGCTGGAAGTACGGATCCTTGTTGAACAGGTTGTCGCAGACATCCTCAAGAATCGTATGGAGCTGTTCACCGGTGAATTCCAGTCTGTACACCGAGGGGTAGCTCATGGCTGTCTGGTTGTACAGATCGTCGATGGTGATATCGTCACCTGGCAGGTTGGTCGTGCCCCATCGGAATCCGGGACTCAGGGACAGCTCGGCATCGCGCATTTCCATCATGCCGTCACAGATCAGATCATCCCAGGTGCCATTGAAATTCCCCCGGCGATAGAGCAGGGTTTCCGTCTTGGCAATTACCCGGTTCAGCTCACTGTCAAAGGGCTTGCGAACCTTGTCTATCTGCGCCCGCATGTCGGCATCCGGTGTAATGACATCGGCGAAGACAGGTATCAGTGCCGAATTGGCGTCGACCACCTTGCCATTTTTTACTTCCAGATCGATCCGGCCAAGAAACTTGCCGTGCGATCCGCTGGCCAGCACCAGTGTATTGTCCACGTTGATCGCCCGGGGAATGGCATCGTGCGTATGACCGGTCAGGATGACATCGATGCCCGTGATGTCCGACGCCAGCTTTCTATCTACATCGAAGCCGTTGTGTGAGAGCAGTACCACCACCTCGGCTCCATTGTCCCTGGCAGCGTCCACGTTCTGCTGCAGCCTTTCCAGGCGCAGACCGAAGGACCAGTCCGGGAACATCCAGCGCGGATTGGCGATCGGTGTGTACGGCATGGCCTGCCCTATGATCGCAACCCTGGCACCACCGACATCGCGCATGGCAGTCGACTCGAACACCGGCTCTTCCCAGTCGTTGTCTACGACATTGCTGGCCAGGAACGGGTATTCCATGGATTCGATGATCTCCATGACCCGCTCCTCGCCCAAGGTGAATTCCCAGTGGCCTACCATCGCATCCGGCTTGAGCAGCGCCATGCAGTCGACCATGTCCTGTGCATCGGTCTTGAGCGCCGTGTAGGAACCCTGCCAGGTGTCGCCACCATCGAGCAGTAAGACCTTGTCTTCACCCCGCTCAGCCCTGATGGCCTTGATCAGCGTGGCAGTCCGGTCGAGACCGCCCAGCCTGCCATAGGTTCTGGCCAGATCGACGTAATCCACCATGGTATGCGCATAGGCCAGGGCACTGCCACGTTCCAGACCGAAATGCGACAGGAAGTCGTCTCCCACCAGGTGAGGTGGAATGCCCGCGTAGGCACCCACCCCGATGTTCTCCGACGGCGGACGAAAGTAGATGGGTTTGAGCTGCGCATGCATGTCCGTCATGTGCAGCAAGGTAATCTGGCCCCGGGCATCAAATGACAGCAGATCATCCTGCGTCAGGCTTTGCTGGGCCGCCACGCGGCTGAGCCCGCCACTGAAGCCTGTCAGGGCAGCCGTGACCGAGGCAAACTGGAGAAAATCGCGCCTGGTCAGCATAATCTGCCCGCCATGATCATCTGTCCCTGGATCGTGAGCTTACTGTCTGACGGCAGGAGTTTCCACAGACAATCCCTGGCTGCGCCAGGTGGTATACACCTCCAGCGCCATCAGTTCGTCGGAAAACGCGGCTGGAAATTCGGCACGTGTATCACGAATGCAACCGCGGAAACGATTATGCAATGACACCAGCGCACTTTGCTTGAGCCGGTAGGTCGGGAAGCCATTGACGTTGCCCTGGCTCAGGTGATCGGCGCGAATGTACTTGCCGTTGTTGTTTTCATGACAGGTGGCGCATGACAGGTCAAGTTGTCCGGTTCGCTTGTAATACATCTCCTTGCCCCGCTCCCACCATTGCTGCATCTCGCCCTGCTGGAGATCAAGGCTCACCGGTTTGCCCAGAGCCTGGTGCTTGATATACGCGGTCAGCGGCTTCTGGCCACCCTTGTCGAACGGGTAGGCTTCGGCGCCCATGTTATCGACGCGACACATGTTGATGCGCTGCTCGACATTGATGGGTTTGCCGCTGGCAGCATCCCATTTGGGGTATGAGGCGCCAACTGCCGACATGGATTCGGCGGCATCGTCATGGCAGGATGCACAGGATTTTCCCTCAGTGCCCTCTACCGTATTCCATAACGACTCGCCCACTTCAACCGCCAGCATGCCGGGATTCTCGAACGAATCCGCCTCCAGCGCCTGGGTGGACTGTGTGCGGTAGTGCCAGCCGGAAATGACCTCCGGCAGAGGATGCCCTTCCGCAGACGGGGCGCGGGTTATCATTTCGATCTCCCCGTCGATGAACAGAGGACCTTCGCTGGGGTCGGCAAAAGCCACCCAGGAGATCATGCTGCATAAGCCGGTAGCGCCCAGCAGAACTGTCAGTAACTTGCGGTTCACATGTTTCTCCTGATTCGCGAAAGGGGATACGAAGGCCTATTTCAGCGCGATGTCCTGCGTGGTTTCGATGACGTCCCCGGCATCGTCCACCCAGGTAAATGTGAACGTGCCTGCTTCGTTGATCTTCGCCTTGAATTCGAAATAAGGATTGGCCGATACCGCCGGATCCAGATCACAGGAGAACACCGGTTGCCCGTTGAACGTGCAGGTGAACTTGTTGATGATGTCGCGGGGAATGACGTTGCCGTCGCCATCCTTGCGCTGGCCGGATTCCATCTTGTGGCTGATCAGAGTCTTCAGCGTGATGATGTCTCCAGCTGCCGCACTCTTCGGAACTTTTACTCGTGGTTTTGCTGCCATTTTCCTGATCCTGTCTGATTCGCTTTAGCCGCCGCAGCCGCCAATGGTGACCTTGATGTTATTGGTGGCGCTGAATACATCACCGTTGCTCATCTTGGCAACGGCCAGTACGTTCTGCGTCTTGGCCAGGCGCATGCGCGTGGATGCCACTGCCTCGCCGCTGGCTGGCGTGAAATGAAAGGTGGCGACCTGCGCACTGGGGTTTCCCTCGGCCAGGATCATCACCGACTCGACATAGTCGTCTTCGGTCATGGGGCTTTCGACACTGACACTCACCGGGACACTGTTGCCGTTCTCGGCTATCTCCGGTGTGTTTAAAGTGATAACGCCCTCGCCCGGCGTCTTGCCACCGGCGAATTCCTCGATGGCTTTCTGAACGTCTTCAGCCGCCGCGAATGCACGTGTACTGCCCAGGAATGCGGCGACTGCCAGGCCGGCACCCGCCGTCAGCGTCTTCCCCAGAAACTCTCGCTTGCTCGTATTCATGATCGTGTTTACCGTATCTATGTGTTACTTGAGTGTGGCGAGGTAGGCTACGACATCCTCGACCTGTTGCGCACTGAGGATGGTCTTGCCGACCAGGTCCTTGCGCACGTTTTCGCCGACGTCCAGTGAGTAGAAGCGCGGCATGATGCTGTTGTCTGTAAACACCGCCTTGGAATTCGCCACGATGGTGCGTAATTGCTCGGGAGTCCAGCGCGATGCAACGCCGTCCAGGGCCGGCCCGATTTCACCGTGGAACAATTGCTCGGGCATGTCGCTGTTGACGTGGCAGGCAAGGCAATTTCCCAGCTTCTTGTCAGCAAAGACCTTGCGCCCGGTCGCTGCATCACCTGGCTGACCGCTCAGTGAGCTACCGATACTGAGATTCTCGATCTTGACATCGCCCGGAGCTACGATATCGGCGCTGGCGACAGTCACGGCGCACAAGACGGCACAGCCTGACAAGAGCCGGGTGAATGGTGTCATCATAATTCTCCGGAAGTGGTCCCGAGGTTCATCGGTGAAAATGCTTCATTATTGTTATGCCAGACAATAGCGCGGTTGTCGACTCGAATCAATAGATAAATTCATATATTTGAATGTATCAGTCGGGCCGCACATTGTGCAGATGGTCGGCTCACTTGCCGAAACAGCGGTGCAGGAATACCCGGCGACCCCGGTCAGGACCACAGGCGGGACCGATGCTGACAGTCAGCATCGGCGATTCTTTGCACGGTGGATTGTTCTAGCTGTAGAGCGTCGGCACACCCAGTTTCTGGTGAATGGCATTGGCCTGGTCTTCGCTCATGCCGATCCCTTTGCGCAGATTGTCCAGGTACTGGGCTTCATGCTGGTGATCCAGATCGATTGCCAGTAGCGACATCATGTAGACCTGCATCTCCGCCCCTCGCGGAATCGCCTTGAGAAAGCCCTGGAGATCCAGTGGTGAGCGCATTTCACTGATGACGAACTGGCGCTCTGCATCACTGACCTCGTCCCCCAGATTGGCAACGATCTTCTGTTGCTCGGTCTGGTCGATCTCTCCATCGGACTTGGCTGCGTTGACCATCGCCTGGATTAGAATACGTGCAAGGTCCTCCTGCGCAGGTTCGGGCTCGGGAATCTTGTTGCCCTGCAATGCGGAATTCAGCAAGTCACCCAGACTCCCGCCAGGAGGGGTCGGTGCAGTGGCACCACCTGCTGCCGCGCCACCGGCACCGCCGGCAATGCTTTCCAGCAGACCACCGAGTCCCCCGGACATGCTGCCACCCGCCTTGCCGCCAAGCAGTGCGCCCAGATCACCCAGACCACCACCGCGCAGCTGTGTGTCCTGCTGCCCGCTCTGCTGTCCACCCAGGGCGCCACCCAGAGCACCACCCAGGCCGCCGCCGGCGCCGCCACCCAGCATGCCACCCAACAGCCCTCCCAGGCCACTATTACTACCAGTACTGCCAGTACCTCCAGTCGATCTTCCCCGATTGACCAGGCTGCCAACACCTTTCGCCACTGCGATTCCGACTGCAATTCGTCCCAGAGTTCCTACCAGGCTCATCTCAATGTCTCCTCATCTGATTCAGACCGATACGGATCGTGCCGCACGCTATGATGCAGTGTACCCGAATAGCCAGAAGCCGCTGCCAGCTGACACGATGTCTGACACTTCCCTTGTACTGACCAACAAACAGGCACGCGAACTCTGGCTGGACAGGCAGGGTCTGGCAACTGCCCCCTGCGGCAAGCGACACCGAGCGGCGTTTTCTGATCGCGTTACATCGCTCGGGATGGTTCAGCTCGACTCCATCGGCATACTCGCGCGAGCCCATCACCACATCCTGTGGAGCCGCCAGTCAGCCTATCGCCCGAGTGCCTATAACCACCTTTTGAAAACCGACCGCTCGGTATTCGAACACTTCAGTCATGATGCAGTCATCCTGCCGATGAGTACGTACCCCTACTGGAGGCGACAGCAGCGCAGACGCGCCGAGCGTTACAGCCGGGGAAGCTGGGGCCGAGAAGTGACAGACCGTCAAGCACAATCCAGATTACTGGCACACATCGAACGGCATGGGCCGGTGTGCTCACGTGATCTGGCTGCGTTTCGCACCGGCACCGTTGACAAGTCCACGCACGCGTGGATGCGGCCTGCGCACAAGCTGACGTTGGACTACCTGTGGTTATCGGGCAAGTTGAGTGTGTCTCACCGGCATAATTTCCACAAATATTATGATCTTGCCGAGCGCATCATTCCAGAGCAGTATCGCGCTCAGAGCCTGGATGATCAGACACAGATAAACTGGCTGTGCGAGCAGGCTTTGCAGCGCCTGGGTTTTGCCAGTGCCATGGAAATCCAGCGTTTCTGGGAGGCGTGCGACCTGGGGGAAGTGCAAGACTGGCTGAGGCGGCCGAGCCTGCCGATCGTGAAGGTCAATTATCCCGATGTGCGGGGCATTCGCATCGATGCCTACGCGCCAGCCGAACTCGAGTCACAGCTCAGACAGGTTTCAGTACGCAACTCACGGGTGCGCATTGTCAGTCCATTTGATCCGGTCATACGCGATCGCAAGCGCTTGCTGCGCCTGTTCGGATTCGACTATCGCATAGAAATCTACGTACCTGCCAGCAAGCGACGCTATGGCTATTATGTCTACCCGATGCTCGAAGGCATTCGCATGACCGGGCGCATCGACGTTCGCCGCGATCGTGATACCAACTCACTGAATGTTCGCGCATGGTGGCTTGAGCCGGGCGTGCGAGACACGCCAGCACGGCGAAGCAGGATTGAACAGGAGTTGTATCGCCTCAGTAAACTGGCCGGCGTCTCTGCGGTCAGCCCCTTGCCCGAGCCCTCACCCCATCCTGACCAGCGGTAACCGGACGTGATACGGAACGCTGGCGCACGCCATTGACAGGGATTACGCAGTCTGCGCTTGCAGTCGCTTTCTCGAGCGCCGGATGGCGAGCCACATTCCGGTGAGCATCGCGACCAGGAATACCAGTGCTCCAGGCGCCAGTCCGGACAGTGAGGTCCAGGCAGGACCGGGGCAGAATCCGCCAATTCCCCAGCCAAGGCCGAACAGCGCAGCACCAGATACCAGGGGCCTGTCGATATCGGAGCGAACCGGCATCTGGAACCGCGGTGCCAGCCGCGGGCTGCTTCGTCGCGATATCAACGGATAGCCCACCATCGTGGTCAGCACGGCTCCACCCATGACGAACGCTAGACTGGGGTCCCAGGATCCCAGCACATCGAGAAAATTGAGCACTTTAGCCGGGTTTGCCATACCCGAGACCAACAGACCGACGCCGAAGATCACGCCGGCCAGCCAGGCCATCAAGGCAACCGGCAATCCACTGTTTGTCGAAGGAGTGGTCTGCATGTCATCACTATCCATCGTTGATAATCAAATGACGTGGCGCAATACAGCGACGGTGAGACCGGCCGTGAGCATGAACGTGAACACCGCTATCAGTGATCGCGCCGACTTTCGACCAAGCCCGCAGACTCCATGGCCTGAGGTACAGCCAGAACCCAGAACCGTGCCAAACCCGACCGCCAGCCCGGCCAGCGCCATGCCAACATAGTTATTCGAAACACTCGATTCGGCCAGCGTGTTCACACCCGGCCAGTCGTTGTTCAGCACCTGCATGAGTACGGGTGCACACACCAGACCAAGTATGAAGGCTACCCGCCACAGCCAGTCACTGGCCGGCGCCAGCAGTCCGCCCGTGGTGATGCCGGATATGCCGGCAACCCGACCGAACAGGTAGTAGACCAGCAATGCCGACAGGCCAATCATCACTCCGCCGATCAGCGAAGCCCAGGGTGTGAACTGCGTAATGACAGAGGGCAACATGAACCAGATTCCATACCAGGTTACTGTGTATCAAGGCTCACAATGATAACAGATCGACATTCGACAACCGGTTCGCACAGACCCGGTTGTCGCTCACTGACGTTGAATGTCAATCACACTCGGGCGTGCATCAGCCATACTGATGGTTGCCCGAGCGCTGTACTCACTCTCCGAACTTGACCGTGCTCTTGTACGCATCCCGCTGATAGACCCGGATGTAGTCAGCTTCGAACTGCATCGGGAACAAGGAGTCGTTGGAGGCGTCAGGCGTTGGCGCCCAGCCACTGCCGGCGACGAGATAATGCACGATGTTCATCGGCTGGCGAGACACCTGAGGTCCGAACATGCGTTTGACTTCCCGGCCATCGATGTACCAGACCACCAGTTGTGGTTCCCACAACACACCGAAGGTATGCCACTGGTTGCCATCGGCATAGGTTCCGCCGCCCGGCTTCTGGTAGGCCATGGTGGGTGCAGATCGGGTAACAGGATTTCCTTCGGTACTCGGATCCTCGTAATGGTAGGTCTGGAAGGCATCCTCGTCACCGTAGGGATTCTCACCCAGGTATTCGATGATGTCTATTTCCGGGCCATGAAAGTTCGCGCCGGTACCTGCATAGCGATGGTACAGATAGAAGCTGGACAAGGCTCCCGCGGCGCCACTGACCTTGAACCGGCCTTCCGTGTAGCCATAGACGAACTGGAAGCGGTCATGGGACGATATGGCGCCCGATAGAAACTCGCAGCGATCCAGACCCAGTGCATCTTCCTCGTCACAGACGGGGGGCAATTTGGTACGAAGTTCATCCGGGATCGGAACGGCATTGACGATCATGCTGTCACCGGTAAAGCTGAACGGATCGTAGCCGAAATCAGGTTGCGCCTGAGTGTTCACGAAATACTGTTGTTCGCCATTGATAATATGGTTGTCACCCCAGGTAAGGGTGGTCTGCCATTTTTCCGGATCGATCTCACCGCCGTCGAATTCGTCACCGAATACCAGATCGAATTCGTCAATCCAGTAATCCACTGCCGACAGATCATGTTCCTGGACGAATGTGTCCTGATCACTCTTGTACGGGTCTCGATAGAGAGGCACCGGCGCATTCCGCTCTTTCAGAAAGGTCACGCTCAGAGGCTCGGACACGGGTGATTCGTTACCATCATTGTCGATGGCGGATACTTCGTAGGTATAGGTCTCGCCCGGTACCGGTCCGTTCACGTCACAATTGTGCAGGCGATCGGAGAATCGCGTGTAGTTGCAATCGATGAACGATGTCGTTTTCCAGATCTTGTCGATTTCGCGCTGCGTACCCCCGTTGGTGTCGGTCTGATCGCCACGGACTTCATACGTCACTCCGTCGTTACGGTAGATGTTGTACTGCACCACTTCGCCGTCGTCATTGGCAGGTGCCCAGTTGATCTCCGCCCAGTCATTGGAGACCAGATCCAGCCGCAGGTTCTTGGGCTTTGTCGGTGCGCCACCTGCGACCGGTTGCTCGTCGTCGATTTCCAGTCTGGCGCCAAAAAAGTCTTCGCTGTCAGGTGAGGGGATCGGCGCGGCGTCAGGATCCGGGAGTTCCGGCACACTGGGCGGTGGCAGATTGTCGGTATCGTCGCGAGGAACGTCATCGACAGGGATTGGATCCCCGGTGCCGGATCCAGTGTCAGTGCCGGTATCTGTTCCAGTATCGGTCCCGGTAGTGCCACCTGTATCAGTGCCGGTAGTGCCTCCGGTATCGGTGCCGCCCGCTGTATCGCCTGCACCCGTCGTGCTGCCGCCCGGATCATCATCACTGGATGTCGTGACACCATCGACGCCCGAATCATCCGGGTTCGTATTCGAGTCCGAAGAACAGGCACCCAGGGCCAGGGCCAACAGAACAGGCATCAGCAGGCCGCTCTGGCGAATCATCGTTTTCTTAATCATATATATGTCGGTCTGGCCTCAGGCCACTATAAAAGAA
>JABDKN010000150.1 GCA_013002205.1 Granulosicoccus sp. | reverse complement strand
GTCACAGTAGTACGCTCTACGACATAATGGCGGGTATCGGGCTGATGGATGTCTGTCTGGAGGAAACCGTTGGGACCTGCGACCAGACACGCTATCCGATCGATGACAGCATCAAAGTCAAGAACTTTGGTGATCTGTGGAAAGTGACACTGGAAAACGGAATTGCCGATTTCGCCTATCGAGTCAACCTGCAGCCAAAGCAGCTGGATATCCAGGAACTGGCTGAGTAAATTCTGAGAGTCTTTCAGTCTCATCGACGCTCCGGCAACTTGATACGGGTCAAGTGTGTCGGAGCGCACTACCTGCCTCCTGTACTCTGTGAACATCGTTGCAATCGATACACACTGGACGTGCATCGAGCACATTAAGTGATTACAAGAGTCGGCTAATTCACCATTCAGCCGTTAGTGGTTTTACAGCTTGACGAGGTGTCTGTCAGGCTGAGAAAAACTATAACAAGAGGCGCGGAAAATGATCAGCCGCACGCAGTGCATTTCGCCAGCGACCGGGACGTTGCTGGCAATTTTCTCCTTCTTTCAACCGGCCACTGCCGCTGAGTCGTTCCCGCAGATTCCCCAGAGCCAGAGTCAGAGCCAGATCCAGGCAGACACCATTGCCTGGTTACTGCAACTGAGTGGCATGAGTGCACAGATCGATGCATTGCCCTCGGCTGTCATCCTGAGTTTCGAAAGATCCTTACGCTTCGGCGCGTTGCCGGGCATTTTCCAGAACATCGATATCCCGGCCTTGAGCGCAGCGCTCGCCGAAGAATTCAACAGCGAGAGATTGCATGCATCCCTGGTGCTGCAGCTCGATGCAGATCTTTCCGGCGAGGACGTGCGCAGCCTGGCCCGTTTCTACCAGAGTGAAAGTGGGCAGGAAGTCAGCGAGGCAGAGGTGCGAAATTCCATTCTGACCAATGCTGATCGTTTTGCTCATTGGTATGATGACCACGGAATTCGCAGCCTGACACCCGCTCGTTCCAGGGTGATCGACGAGCTCGAACGGGCGCTGCAGGCAACCGAGGCGGCCGTGGATACCCTCATAGGCATGCAGGTGGCCCTACAGGTTGCGCTGACACCGGCCTTGCCACCGGAGCAGCGGCTGGATGCCGAACAGTTGATTATTGCTGCCAGGTCGCAGCGGGCGCAATTGACACGCGAATACCATGGTAGTTCGTTGGAAACCCTGGCATTTGTCTTCCAGGATTCATCGGTCGACACCCTTCAGAAGTTCACGGCCATGCTGAATACCGCAGCGGGGCAACGCTATGTCAGGGCTGTTAACCTGGGACTGAGCCGAGGCATGCTCGACGCTGCCAATGCGCTGGGTCAATCAATGACGCCCATCGTGGCCCAGCGGAACGGGCTGGGTGTCTGACAGCTGCTGTCCTGCCAGTAGATCTCGATGATGATCAAAGATGATTGTCAGACAGCAATGTTTGTCTCAGCGAGCTTGAATCTGTAACTCCAGGAGTCTGCCGCGCAGACTTTTCAGCCGGAATTGCGCGGTGGCAGTCCGGTGTGCTGTGACAGTATCTGGCCGCGACGAACCCTGGCAGGAGTAGCTCGTCCCTGCCGTTTGTCGACCGGTGTGCTGTTCTTAGGCCGGGAACTTTTATAACCCTCGTCTTTGGGCTGGAACAGCGGCACCAGGTGCTGTTTGCCATTTCCGATCAGATCATTGCGGCCCATGGCTTTGAGGGCGTCGCGTAATAGTGGCCAGTTCTGCGGGTCGTGATAACGCAGAAATGCCTTGTGCAATTTTCGTTGAGTGCCGGATTTGGCAACGGCAACCTCCTCTCCGTCACGGCGTACCCGCTTGAGCGGATTTCTGCCGGTGTAGTACATCGCCGTGGCGCTAGCCATGGGCGAGGGATAGAAGTTTTGCACCTGATCCGCCTTGAACCCATTTCGTTTCAGCCACAACGCCAGATTCATCATATCCGTGTCGGTAGTGCCCGGGTGCGCTGCGATGAAGTAGGGGATGAGAAACTGCTGCTTGCCGGCCTTTCTAGTGAATTTGTCGAACAGGGACTTGAATTCATCATAGGCACCGATTCCCGGTTTCATCATCTTGTCCAGCGGCCCCCGTTCTGTATGTTCCGGAGCAATCTTGAGATAACCACCTACGTGATGCGTGACCAGCTCCTCGACGTACTCGGGAGATTTCACAGCCAGGTCATAACGCAAGCCCGATGCAATGAGGACTTTCTTGATGCCTGGTAGCTCACGAGCCCGCTTGTACAGGCTGATGAGTGATGAATGATCCGTGTTCAGGTTCGAACAGATGTCCGGGTATACGCAGGAGGGAAGGCGACAACTGGATTCAATCTCCCGCGACTTGCAGGCAATGCGATACATGTTGGCAGTCGGACCGCCCAGGTCGGATATCACACCAGTAAAGCCTGGTACCTCATCCCGGATGGTCTCAATTTCCCGAATGATCGAATCTTCCGAGCGATTCTGGATGATACGGCCTTCATGTTCGGTAATCGAGCAGAAAGTGCAACCACCAAAACATCCACGCATGATGTTGACGGAGAAGCGGATCATGTCATAGGCGGGAATTCGTGCCTTGCCGTAGCTCGGATGCGGGACCCGTGCGTAGGGCTGGTCGAACACGTAATCCATCTCTTCCGTGGTCAATGGGAGAGGTGGCGGATTCAGCCACAGTTTCTGCCCTCCCTGGTTCTGCACCAGCGCACGGGCATTGCCGGGGTTGGTTTCCAGGTGCAGCACCCGATTGGCATGTGCATACAGTACCTTGTCGTTCCTGACCATGTCGAACGAGGGCAGGCGCAACACGGTTTTGTCACGCACCTGCTGGCGAATAGCCTGCCGTTCTTCACGGCTCATGAATTTCAGTACCTGTGAATTGCCATCCATCGGCCGAATGGGCGGCATGGCGGTTGAACCTGATCCAGCCGGGTCGGCGCTCTGGCCAGTCCTCTGGTCAGCGCTGTCGTCAGCGCTTTGGCACGGTGAGCCTGCGAAGCCCTCGGTTTCTTCCGCAGCTACGATGTACGGATTGATGGGCTGCTCGACCCGGCCCGGCTTGTCGACCTTGCTGGAATCGATAACGATCCAGTCCGACGGCAGGTCATCGAGCATCATGGCGGTTCCGCGAATATTCTGAATTTCCTGTATCGCGTGGCCAGCTGCCAGCCGATGCGCTATGTCGACGATCGCCCGTTCACCGTTGCCGTAAACCAGCAGGTCCGCCTTGGCGTCGGTGAGAATCGAGCGGCGCACCTTGTCCTGCCAGTAGTCGTAATGGGCGATACGACGCAAGGATGCCTCGATACCACCGATGACAATCGGGACGCCGTGGAATGCCTCGCGGCAACGGTGCGAATAGACGATAGTGCTGCGATCCGGTCGTTTGCCGCCGATGTCATCCGGCGAATAGGCGTCATCCGAGCGTAGCTTGCGGTCCGCCGTGTAGCGGTTGATCATCGAGTCCATATTGCCGGACGTGATGCCGAAGAACAGATTGGGGGCACCCAGTGCCTTGAACGCCTCGGCATCGTGCCAGTCCGGCTGTGCAATGATACCGACGCGAAATCCCTGAGCCTCCAGCAGGCGGCCGACGATGGCCATGCCAAAGCTCGGATGATCGACATACGCATCGCCCGTGACGATGATGATGTCGCAACTGTCCCAGCCCAGTTCGTCCATTTCGGTGCGACTCATGGGCAGGAACGGGGCTCGCCCGTAGCATTCTGCCCAATACGCAGGATAATCGAACAACGCTCGGGAAGGCGTGCTTAGCGGCCGTGCAGACATGACACTGATCTCGGTGTGAAACCGTATGGTAACCGTTTACGAGATTCCGTGACGAAAACGACTCGAGGCGCCAGCCTGTGAATGATCCTTCTGTCCTACGTGATCGGCCATCGGTGGCAGCAAGGCTACAGCAGGGCTGTGCTGAGTTGCGGAAAGCGGATCAGGAGTACCAGTACACACAGCATGATCATTGCAAAGGGCAATGCACCGAGGAATACATCCATCAGACTGATACGATCATCATTGAGTGTGGATTTGATGACAAAACAGCTGATTCCCAGTGGTGGCGTCAGCAGTCCTATTTCGGCACCGACCACGGTGACGATGCCGAACCACACCAGGCTGAGACCCATCGGTTCGATTAGAGGCAGGAACAGCGGTACCACGATCAATATGATCGAGGCAGTATCCAGCAGTGTGCCCAGGAACAGCATCAGGCTGACGTAGATGATCATGATGGCAATGAAGCCCAGCTGGTTTTGCGCGATGAGCTCGCCGAGCATATTGGGCAGACCTGCCAGGCCCAGCATACGACTGTAGATGGAGGCAGCTGTTATCAGAAACAGTATGGCGGCAGTGATATGGCCGGTTTCCAGCAATGCTTCCCAGAAAGTTCTGACAGTCATCCGACGGCGAACCAGTGCGATCAGTAGGCCGAGCAGGGCACCTGCAGCGCCTGCTTCTACCGGGGTCAACCAGCCGGTGTAAATACCACCCAGTACCACGGTTACCAGTAGTACCAGAGGTAGGGTCTTGCTCGCGTACTCGCCGGCTGACAGGCGAGTGCCTTCCTCGACAGTCACTTCTCCGATCAGCGTCGGGGCAAGTCGGCCGGTCACTGCGATGGCCAGCACATAGGCGATTGCCAGTATGAGTCCTGGCAGGATGCCGGCCAGAAACATGTCCCCCACCGATTGTTCAGCCACGAACGAATAAATGATGAGCATCGCCGAGGGCGGAATGATCATCCCCAGAACTGAAGAACCGGCTACTACGCCCACGGCAAATCGTCGGTTATAACCATAGCGCAGCATCTGTGGAACGGCCACGGTGGCGAATACCGATGCAGAGGCAATCGAGGAGCCAGTGACGGCAGCGAATACCGCGTTGGCGCCCACGGTAGCCATGCCGATGCCACCCCTGATTCGCTGAAATGCGGCATTCATGACCTCGTATATATCGGTACCCATACCTGCCTTCGACACCACGAGCCCCATGAAGGTGAACAGTGGTACCGTTGCAAAGGTATATTCCATGGCCGAGTCGCTGATGGCAATCTTCAGCAGATTCATGGCCAGATCGAAGTTGTCCCGCATCAACCAGATTGAGACAAACGAGACGATGCCCAGGGCAATGGGGATATACAGTCCCAGGTATATCAGGAATATGATGGCAACGACCGAAAGCGATCCTATTTGAATGGGATCCATAGTCGATTCAGTCGACTATATGGCTGTCTGCAGGAGTTGGAAATGTGTCCTGGCCTGCAAGTACCTTCAGGGCAAACAGCAGGCAACACAGGCTGGCGCTGAGGAAGACAACCAGTTTGATCGGCCACCAGGGCGCAGTGAAGACTCCCGGAATTCCAAAGTAATCCCGTGTCTCCAGCATGTCCAGAAACTCAGGCCAGATGGCAACAGCCACCAGTAACATGAACACACAGGCGATGACATTCAGGATCTGACCGAGAACCCGGGATAGCACAGGCCAGCGCTTGCCGATCAGGATAAGAAACCCATCCGAACGGGTCAGCCGGTTAACGCGAATCACATCCGGCAACTGCAGGAAGACAATCAGTACCATGGAAAACTGCACGACTTCCACGGCGCCCATGAATGGTCTGTTGAGGGCGCCGCGGGCGATTGCATCGTAGTTGACCACCGCAACCAGCGCCAGTACTACCAGCGTACCCAGGGCATTGGCAGCCACCGCGATGATCGTGGCTGTCTGACTCACTTTTTGCAGGAAGTCCATCGTCAGTTCACCTGGTACCCGTGCTGGCGAGATACTGTCGGCATTGTGCGTGGCATGGTTGTGACGCTCGATGCCCTGGCGGCGTCGATGGCAATACAGTCAGCCTTGATCGTCAGGAAGCCAGCTTATTTCACCGACCAGTCACGTAACGGTGTAAAACCCGCCTTAGAGAGTTTGGCCAGGTAGGCTTTGAGCATGTCAGTTCCCGCTTCGCCCTTTCCGTCGAGTTCTGCCGCCCATTCAAGGGCTATATTGGGCATCGCGTTGGCCCAGGCAACGCGTTCGGCCTCATCGAGTTCGACGATGGTTCCGCCCGCGTCTACATAGGCTTTGCGGCTGGCTGCGGCGTTGTCCATGGCAATACTGGCAATGTGATCACGATACGCCACTGCCACTTCGCCCATCACGTTTTTGACTTCATCGGGCAGTTTTTTCCAGTAGTCTGCGTTGACCGTCACCGTTTTGGTATTCACCGCGCCAAGATCGGCCTGAAGCATATAGGGTCCAACCTCCGCGATCTTGAAGGTGGCAGCAGCCTCTGGCCAGAGCATGGCCTGATCCACCAGGCCTGTCTGCAGCATGGAGTAGAAATCGGTCAGACCTCCGCGTACCCCCACCGCACCGTCGATACCTTCCAGGTAACGTAAATTCATGCCGGCACCAGCCACTTTCGCACCTTTCAGGTCGTTCACCGACGAGATCGGTTCCCGACTGAACACCTGGTAGGTGTCCAGGACTACGCCTGTGGCAAGATACACCTGGTTCTGCTTCTCGAATTCGCGTTGCATGGCCGGGAATTCTTTGGCAATTTCGTCCACCGCCCTGGCCACGGCGCGCGCATCGGAGGCGACAAATGGCGTGACGGCCGATAATGCCTGACTGGGCAATTTTGATGAGTGAAAGATAGTCGTCACGATGCCGATATCACCCAGACCCAGTTCGATGCCTTCCAGCACGCCCTTGGGTTTGACGATACTGCCGCCGTAACTTTCCTGCCATTGCATCTTGAAGTTGCCGGATTCTGCCAACCGCTTGTCAACTTCAGGAATGAAGAAGTCGGTGAATTCGCGGACCCACATGGCCTTGGCCGGATAGCCGTCGATGACCACCGCCTTGATGGTTTCAGTGGCGTGCGCCGGAAAAGCCGCCAGTGCCGTCAGTGCTGGGAGTGTCGCTGCCAGGAGGCAGGACAAGTGTCGATTGTTCATGGTGTATATTCCTCTCTGATGTAGTCTGGCCGTGAATTATTCCCGGGCCATTTTTTATTGATCTACTTTATCCGATGTCGGTCCAGGCCGCCGTTCCGTCAGTTGCTAAGGCCAAGCATCCTGTCGTATTCCAAGGGCAAATATCCTGTCGTATTCGCGGTTTGCACTGCACTGGGAAAGCGAGGCGCCTGGTGTTGGTGTTCAGGCAAAGGAACATACCTCGTCGAAGGAAAATCGCGGTAGCTTCTGAAACAGCGCGCTTTCGTCTGCGTAGCCGAGATTGCACAGGAAGTTGGACTTGAGTGTGGAACCTGGAAAAAACTCCTCGTCCACGGCAGCGTTGGAAAATCCTGACATGGCACCGACATCGAGGCCCAATGCCCGTGCTGCAATCATCAGGTATGCACCCTGCAGAGTCGAATTCCTGAAGGCCGTACTGAGTGTGTATTCCGGTTTACCACGGAACAGTCCACGGCGATCTTCATGCGGGAAGAGGTAAGGAAGATGTTCCCAGAAGGCCGTGTCATAGGCAATGATGACGGTGACCGGTGCACTACGCATCTTGTCTACATTCTTCGCCTTCAGTGACTTGGCCAATCGCGCCTTGCCCTCGGTACTGGTCACGAATACGAACCGGGCCGGACATGTGTTCATGCTGGTAGGGCCTGCGGCGGTGATCTCGTACAGGGTATGCAACAGCTCATCCGAGACGGGGATGTCCTTCCAGGAGTAGTGCGATCGAGCGTCACGCAGAATAAGGTCTATCGCATCATCACTCAGCCTGGGCAGACGCGCTTTCAAATCCCTGAAATCTGCCTGTGCATCGCGCCGCGCCTGTTCCAGCGCGTCACCGGTTGGCGCATTGACCTCAGTGTTCATTCGCGTCGTGTTCCGATAACCGGCACCTGGCTGTTTCGTGTCATGCTGGCACGTTAGCATGTGTCAAATTCTGATGTGACATTTTTGCCGATTATTTGTTATTAAGTCAAATAATATCGATAATATTCTGGAGTGCTCGCTATGGTGGCATGGGTCGATTACAAGAAAGCTGCACTTGAACGCGGGTCACTGGCACTTGAATTGTTCGTCGCTATCAGCACACCCGTAAAACCTCCGGACATACTCAAGGCACAGTTGCCTGGGCATTTAGCCTATCAGGCACAGCTCGAACAGTCCGGCTCGCTGGTTTTTGCAGGGCCATTGTCTGATCTTGCCGGTGAGCAGATGCAGGGGATGGGCATGATCATCTATCGAGCTGAATCACTGGAGGCGGCCCGGCAGCTGGCCGAGTCCGATCCTATGCACGCGAGCGGTACACGCGAGTACACGCTGAGACGCTGGCTGGTCAATGAAGGAAGTCTTACGGTAAACGTAAAGTTGTCCGCGCAGTCGGTTCGCCTGTAGAGCCCTGTCCAGCTTCCCTGCTACGGTGTGCGTGGATAAAAAGCCTGCCCACATTGGTCACCCGGGTGACACGGTTGCTGCAACAGGCCGCTGATAATGAGTTGTCATCGTTACCTGGTCAGCAATGGTGATCAACAAGACGCGTGTGAAGTTTCGTGCCCGGAAAGACGATGAATTCGGCTACGCCAACCTCGTCAGTGGCTGGCTCGGGGCCAGACTTGGTTTGAACCGAATCATGAATACCGGCCTGGCCCTGCAGTTCATTTGAAAAAGCCGGACGATCAACACTCTCTCTGCCGTCAGACTGTTCCTGGTCGGGGCAAGAGATGTCTGTTTTTCGTCACCTTGCCGTTCTACCTGTCCTGTCGGTCACACTTGGCTGGAGTCCCTGGAGTCCCTGGAGTCCCTGGAGTCCCTGGAGTCACTGGAAGCTTGGTGGCTTTCTGGCGCTATGGATCATCGGCCACCGAACGGTCCAGGCACTGGCGCTACAGTTGACTGGCAAACGGCGCAGGAAGCAACCAGCGTAAAAATTGCGCATTTCTCCGGTCGGGGGGTATGCGCGAAGAGTTGTGCGCACTATCATGGCAAAAAAGTATCGCTCATGGAGACCAAATGACCCACTCACGCGCAGGACAGTTAGCCGAACCTTCTGACCTTGTCGACTTGTCGCACCTCGTGACGGCCTATTACGCGCTCGAACCGGATCCTGAAGACGTGACGCAGCAGGTAGTGTTCGGCACCTCCGGGCATCGGGGCAGCAGTACGCGCGTCTCCTTCAACGAAGCGCATATCCTCGCCACCACGCAAGCGATCTGTGACTATCGACGTACCCGGGGTTTCGACGGCCCGATGTTCATGGGCCGTGACACGCATGCTTTGTCCGAGCCGGCATGGACAACTGCGCTTGAGGTACTGATTGCCAATGATGTGGCGGTGCATGTCGATGCGGCTGATCGTTTCACGCCTACGCCGGCGATCTCGCATGCCATTCTGGGCGCCAACCGTGGTCGCATTCAAAGCGTGGACGCTTTGCCCGCCGGCTCAGGTCTGGCCGATGGCATCGTCGTCACACCGTCGCACAATCCGCCCTCGGACGGTGGCTTCAAATACAACCCGCCACACGGTGGACCTGCCGATACCGATGCAACGAGCTGGATCGCCGAGCGCGCAAATTCGCTGATCCGCGCGGGGCTGAAAGAGGTACGTCGCGTGCCGTTCGTGCAAGCGCGCGCGAAAGCGGTGTCCTACGACTTCCTGGGTAACTACGTGGATGACCTGCCGAACGCCATCGACATGGAAGCGATCCGCTCGGCGGGTGTACGTATCGGTGCCGATCCGATGGGCGGCGCCTCCATTGACTACTGGGGTGCTATCGGCGAGCGTCATGGACTAGAACTCACGGTGGTCAATCCGCTGTTCGATGCAACCTGGCGCTTCATGACACTCGACTGGGATGGAAAAATCCGCATGGACTGCAGTTCACCCAACGCCATGGCCAGCCTCATCGCACAGCGTGATCGCTTCGACATTGCAACCGGCAACGACGCCGATGCGGACCGCCACGGCATCGTCACGCCGGACGCGGGCCTGATGAATCCGAATCACTATCTGGCCGTGGCCATCGACTACCTGTATCGTGCACGCGATCAATGGCCGGCTGACGGGTTCATCGGCAAGACGCTAGTCAGCAGTTCCATGATCGATCGGGTTGCCAAGTCCCTGGGCCGACGACTGGTGGAAGTACCGGTTGGCTTCAAGTGGTTCGTACCCGGCCTGCTCGATGGTTCCGGTCCGTTTGGTGGAGAAGAGTCGGCCGGTGCGTCGTTCCTGCGTCGCGATGGCGGTGTGTGGAGTACCGACAAGGACGGCATTCTGCTTGCGTTACTGGCATCCGAGATTCAGGCCACCACTGGACGCAGTCCAAGTCAGCACTACGCAGAACTTGCCGGGAGATTCGGTTCACCGAGCTATGCGCGGATCGATGCGCCAGCCAATCGTGAACAGAAGTCGAAGCTGGCGTCCCTGTCACCTTCTGATGTCAAGGCAGACATGCTCGCCGGCGAGAACATCATTGCGCGACAGACTGAAGCACCTGGCAATGGTGCCAAAATCGGCGGTTTGAAGGTCGTCACCGAGAATGCCTGGTTCGCTGCTCGTCCATCGGGCACCGAGGATGTATACAAGATCTATGCTGAATCGTTCCTGGGGCCCGATCATCTGGCGCAGGTGCAGGCCGAAGCCCGCGAGGTGGTCTCCGCTGCATTGGGGTGAACCGTGCAGATTCCTTGTTTTCAGTGCACGGATTCAAGTGCACGGATTAAAGTGCACTGAATGTCAAGGTGGTGGGCCTGATTCGCTAGCTGCCTATCAGTCCCGGCAGGCCCATCGATATCACTGGCAGGTATATCACCAGTAGCAATGCCAGTAAAATTGCAAGGTAGAACGGCCAGATGCTGCGAATGGCATCCTGGATAGGCACCTTGCCGACTGCACAGCCAACGAACAGGCAGACCCCGACAGGTGGCGTACACAAGCCAAGTCCGAGGTTCATGAGCATCATGATGCCGAACTGGATGGGATCCATGCCAGTAGCCACTGCGATGGGCAGGAAAATGGGCGTGCAGATCAGTATCAGGGCCGCCATGTCCATGATCATGCCCAGTAACAGCAGCATGATGTTGATCATGAGAATGATCATGTAAGGATTTTCGGAAATGGACAGCAGGAAGCTGCTTAACACGGCGGGAACCTGGTACAAGGCCAGCAGGTAACCGAATGCGTTGGCCGCACCAATCAGGATCATGACCATGGCCGTGGTACGCACCGAATTGATCACGGCTATCCTGAAGCTGTCCCAGCTGAGCGATCGATAGACAAAGGCCGTGAGTAGCAGTGCATAGATGGCACCGAATGCACCCGACTCGGTTACAGTAAACACACCGGAAAGTACGCCACCAATGATGATGACGGCAGTAATCAGTCCCGGCACGGCGGACACTGCAGAAAGCAACACCGCACGCAGCCCGGGAAAGGCTTCGGACGGATACTTGTGCTTCACAGCAATGATATAGGCGGCGATTGCCAGGCAGATACACATCAGCAAACCCGGAACGACGCCTGCCAGAAACAGCTGCGAAATCGAGATTCCACCACCGGCGGCCACCGAGTAGATGATCATGTTGTGACTCGGCGGAATAACCACGCCGGCGATCGAGGAGGTGACCGTTACGTTGACGGCATAGTCACCGCGATAGCCTTTTTCTTTCATCACGGGTATCAGCAGGGAACCCAGTGCTGAAATATCGGCAACGGCTGAGCCGGAGATACCACCGAAGAGCATGCTGGAAAAGATGTTGACTGACGCCAGTCCGCCGCGCAGGTGTCCAACCAGTGTGGAAGCAAACTTGACCAGTCGGGCGGCAATACCACCGTGCAGCATCAGTTCTCCGGCAAAGATGAAAAACGGAATGGCGAGCAGGGAGAACACGGTAATGCCAGAGCTCATTCGCTGGAAGGCGATCAGCAACGGAAACCCTTCGTATAAGAATGCAGCAATGGCCGAGATAGCCATGGCAAACGCCACAGGAATGCCGAGCAGCAGGCCAGCCGCGAACATCCCGAGTAGTATTGTCAGACCCACAGTGCTCTATTCTTCCCAGCTATCGAGTTTGAGGTTCATCTCATCGTCTGGCAGATCGAACAGGCGCAGCAGGAATCGTGTGCCGGAGAACAGTGCGATGAGAATCCCGCAGATGATCATCGGCAGGGTCCTGACGCTCTCAGGCGCGCCAAGCATGGGCAGTTGCGTCGTCCAGCCAACGCCAAACAGCTCAGTTGCTGCCAGTGCCATGACCACGCCGAATCCGCAGATCGTCAGGTCCGCTGCGAGTCGCATGACGTGCCGAATGGGCGCTGGCAGTGACTCACGGATGAAATCCACCGACAGATGAGTGTTGTCGTAAACGCCGGCAGCGGTACCCAGGAACGTGATATAGCAAATGAGCACGAGCGCGGCCTGCTCAACCCAGGTGGGGGTCTGGTTGAGTACATAGCGGCCGAATACCAGCCAGGCAAAGATGACCACCAGCGTCACCAGCGACACGCTGGTCACCACGACCAGGGCCTGCCGCACCCAGTGAAGCCGGGCCGGCAGGCGTGCCAGGAATGCGTCGCGATTACGCATCGGTATTCGACGGGTTACCGTTGACGCTTAGTCGGCGTTACGAATCAGGTCAACCAGATCCGTCAGATCCGGGTTGTCACTCAGGAACTGATCGTAAACCGGTGCCATGGCCGCCTGAAACGCGGATTTGTCCGCAATTTCATTGACCTCTGTGCCAGCATCGATGACCTTCTGCAGGCTGGCCTTCTCACGCTCCTGCCACAGGGCGCGCTGTGTCTCGGCACTGGCCCGGCCTGCAGCCTTGACGATCGCCTGGTCTTCAGGGGAGAGTTTTTCCCATGCTTTGAGACTTACGCACAGGCATTCGGGAATGATCAGGTGCTCGGATAATGAGTAATACTTGGCCACTTCGAAGTGGTTGGTCGATTCATACGATGGTGGATTATTCTCGGCACCATCGACCACGCCGGTTTTAAGAGACTGGTAGACCTCGGCAAAGGCCATGGGCGTTGCATTACCACCCATCGAGGCAACCATGCCAACGAACAGGTCATTGTTCATGACCCGGACCTTGAGTCCTTCAACATCCGCTGGCGTATTGATCGGCTTTATCGAGTTGTAGAAAGAACGCGCACCGGCATCGTACCAGGCCAACGCTACAATGCCTTTCTTCTGCAGTCCGGCGTCGATCGCATCGCCCGCCTCACCGTCCATGAGTCTGTACATCTGGGGAATGCTCTTGAAGATGAACGGCAGCGAAACCACATTCGATTCCGGAACGATCTGTCCCATTGGGCCCAGGCTGAACACAGCGAAGTCCAGTGCGCCGACTTGTACCTGCTGGATGGCATCGGGCTGTGAACCCAGCACGCCACCGTGAAACACCTTGCCGGTGACCCTGCCCTCTGTCTGCTCGGCTATATCCTCGACGAACTGTTCCATGCCATGTGAGACGGGATAGTCCTCGACGTGAATGTTCCAGCCCCGCCATTGTGCTTGCGCTGAAGTGGCAGTGATGGCCATACTGACCAGCGACAGAGCGAGTACGGATGTCCACCGCTGCGATTTGAATGCGTGGATTTTCATTAAAAGCGACTCCAATTGGTAACGAGTGAGTGACGACAGGTGCAGCGTTCGGGTGTTCGACATTCTGAGAGTTGCACCGGATCCCGCAATTTTTACCACGTTACCATACTAGTATGCAACCTTAATTGAGCCGCTGTTTCAGTTACACGAGCCGTTCGCCACGTAAACAACGCCTGCGCAGTTGATCCACCGGGTGCCGGCGCCTTGCCGATAGCGGTCCCGACCGGCACCGACAGAGTGATGCAGGTGGACGATTCAATATGTTCTACTGACCTCGAGTTCATCATCGTTGATTGAGACCTCCAGCAATGTCACACGTTTTTCCACGGCATACCAAAAGTGAACTACCAACCATCGCCTCGGGCCAAGGTTGCTATCTGGTCGACACCGCTGGCAAACGGTATTTCGACGGCTCGGGAGGAGCCGCAGTCTCCTGCCTTGGTCATGGCGACCAGGCGGTCATCGCCGCGATCAGGAGACAATTGGACAAGGTGGCTTATGCGCACACCAGTTTCTTCACCTCCGAACCGGCGGAAGAACTGGCGGACTTTCTGATAAAGCGTGCCCCGGGTAACCTGGATCGCGTGTATTTCGTATCCGGTGGGTCAGAGGCGGTAGAAGCGTCTTTGAAACTTGCCCGGCAATACTGTCTCGAAATCGGGCAATCCTCCAGGCATCGTGTCATCGCTCGTCGCCAGAGCTATCACGGCAATACCCTGGGGGCGTTGGCTGCCGGTGGCAATCTGTGGCGCCGCGAGCCGTTTTCCCCGTTGATGATTGAAACCAGCCACATCTCGCCATGCTATGAACACCGGGGCCGATCAGGGGGCGAAAGTGTGATTGATTATGGCCGGCGTGTCGCCAATGAACTGGAGGCGGAAATCCTGCGTCTCGGCCCGGAGTCCGTGATGGCCTTCATCGCCGAACCGGTTGTCGGTGCGACTCTCGGGGCTGTCCCGCCAGTGGAAGGCTATTTCAAGCGTATTCGCGAGATCTGCGACCAGTACGGTATTCTTCTGATCCTGGATGAGGTGATGTGCGGCATGGGTCGAACCGGCTCGCTCTATGCCTGCGAACAGGAAGGTATTGCACCGGATATCCTGACGATTGCCAAGGGTCTGGGCGCTGGCTATCAGCCCATCGGCGCCATGCTGTGTACGTCTGGCATCTACGAGGCCATCAGCAAGGGATCGGGTTTTTTCCAGCACGGGCACACCTATATCGGGCATCCCACCGCCTGTGCGGCAGCTCTGGCGGTGGTGAGCTCCATCGAAGAGCGAGACCTCCTGGGTGCCGTGAACTCCATGGGGGAGAAACTGAAGTCCGAATTGAGCCGTCAGTTCGGCCAGCATCCTCACGTGGGTGATATTCGGGGGCGCGGACTATTCCTGGGTCTGGAAATAGAAGAAGACAGGGACTGTAAGAAGCCTTTTGCAGCTGACAGACAGATCCACAAGCACATCAAGAAGGCCGCGTTTGACGCCGGCCTGATCTGTTATCCCATGGGCGGCACGATCGATGGGCAAAACGGGGATCACATACTTCTGGCGCCACCGTTCATTATTTCCGACAGTCAGATCGATGAAGTGGTCAGCAAGCTGGATACAGCGATCAATTCCGTCGTCTGAACATGCATTGTCGAATACTGGCGTGCGCGATCGCCGGGGTTAAATTATACCGATACAGTGCATCGATGACGGGGATTCACTATCAACAGCGCGACAGCTGCTTCTTCAACTGGCGCTGCCGGTCACGCAGTCGCTCCTGGGTTGCGACACTCTGCGATGCTCTCATCTGCCGTACTGTCTCTTCCAGGCTCTCGTTGAGTCTCGACAGACACGATGCCCTGGCCTGGCTGATGCCAACCGCCGCACCTGCGTCGTCGGCATGTCGAATCTGGCGTCCATTCGATGGTGTCGACGGCTTTGCATAGGTCACAGGAACCGCTGGATTAGCCTCACCGAGTTCCGGAAGCGCATAGCCGTCCAGATTCATGGTCGGAGGTCGGCTCGTGGGTGTTTCGCCGGAGATGACACTGACCTCCTGGTCAATTTTTCCCTGGGCAGACTCGCACCCTCCCAATGACTCGATGAAGTCACGTGGATAGGCATCACAGCTGCGTGGATTGTTGCCAAACGAGCCTACCCTGCAGCGTTCGGTTGCAAGGGTGGCTATCCGACTGAAGGAGGCCGTGGTGTTGCCATCGAACCCGTAGATGTAACTGATCAGTCCGATGGCAAGTGGCGAGAGACTGTTCATGCCACCGTGGCTATCATAGAGCGTTGCCGAAGTTTCACCTGCCTGCATGCGCCGCGCTGTATCGATCGCCAGTTTTTCTGCTATTCGACAATCGAACCCGGGCACTGCGGTGGCGGCCTTGGATATTCGCCGGGTGGATTCGTCCTGCTCACAGGCATAACCGGTGTAGGTGGTGTTGCCGGCTGCATCCACACACTTGTAGATCGCCGCTTCCACGCTGCTTGTCTGGGCGATGGCTGCTGCGATCAGGCACAGGCAGAATGCGACCGGTGACAGCTGGCCGTGAAACCAGTGCCACACCGACTGCGCCGTACACAGACTGCGCCTTGTGAACCCGTCCGTTGCCATTACTGATGACCGTTATGGGTTTGCCGACTCAACGAAATCCGCGACGAACGAAGGGGATGCGGAAGGATCTGGTGATTTCATGAATAATCCGGGTTGCTCGCTCGGGGAGCCAGCCTTGCTGTCATGATTCAGCTATCGGCTCATTTCATTGCAGATTCACCCACGCACGTAATCAGCAACGGTGCTGCTATGCTGTAGAGGTCGATTTTTTGAGAATTACGTCTAACCGTGACAACCACTTCTGGTAACCCGAGCGACGTTGTGTCGTCTGCGAGTCGATCAGCGCGTGAACATCAGCAACTTGTCAGCGATATAACGACATTATTCGAGCACAAGATCACGTTCAATGAATTTCTTGGTTTTACGATAGAACAACTGGAACCTGGTCCCGTGCGTGTAGGGTTTCGCATGCGACCTGAGCTGATCGGGCACTACCTGTTCGGACGACTGCACGGTGGTGTCATCTCCTCGGTTCTGGATGTGGCGGGTGGGTTGGCAGTGATGATGGGAATTTCCCGATTTCACACCAGCGAAACCAGCGCGGAGATCCTGCAGCGATTCTCCAGGCTGGCCACGATCGACCTGCGGGTGGATTTCCTGCGCCAGGGTATCGGCAAGCAGTTCACCGCCGAAGCCGAGGTCGTGCGGCTTGGCCGACGGGTGGCCGTGTGCAGCATGAAGCTGACGAATGATGAGCAGTCGCTGATTGCCATAGGCCATGGCAGTTATATCGTGAGCTGAGTTGCCGCCTTCAGGGATCTGCAAACTCGGCGTAGCACCAGTGTCTCCAGATTCTGCGACGCGACTCGACCTTTGGCGCTCCCTGCGTGTTTGTCTGCAATTTGACCACGAAAATTTCGAGAGTGGCCAGTTGAGTTTCGCGTGCCCTGGGCTGCTCGTTCCACTGCCTGCACAGATAGCTGCCCAGGGCCAGGCGCACGGCGTTGTTACTGTGGCCATCGACGCGCCCAAGGTATTTGCGCCAGCGATAACTGTCATACAGGGGGTAGAAGCGCTCGGGGGCCTGCCACGCCGGCTTGCTCGAGGTCAGGGTGTACAGATCAACCTGCTCGCCACTCCTGAGCGTGCCTGGTATCAGCAGGTATGAGGAATTGGTCAGTGGGAATGGGGCAAACATGTCCCAGCGTTGGTCCAGTCGCAGGGCACGAGCCAGGTGATTGACGTGCTGGGGCATCTGGCCTCGGTACCCGGGCAGTTCGTAGACATTGAACGCGGTAACGACGTAGAAGCACACCCCGGCCAGCACGGAACCTGCCAGTGAAGGCCTGACGCGCAGTACGCGGTACGGCAGTACCTGGCTGGTGAGGGACCCCATCAGCCCCCTGTTCGATGCTACCCAGCGATAGATGCCATTGCCCATCCCGATCAGAGGTGGATGCGACATGAGCCAGCCCAGTGGCTTGAATGGCCAGCGCTGGGAGAACAGGAAGGCCATGGCATGCCAGTGCGTGTAGAGTTTGCCCTCAGCATCACGGATGACCCAGGAATTCTCGCGTTCCATGACAGCATGAATGTCGGGATGGTTTTGCGCCGGTATTATCTGCACACGTTGTGGTAACAGGAAAGCTCGCAGAATCAGGCACATTTTCAGACAGAAACCGCAGTCCTCGTCGAAGTACATGACGATCGATTGCAGCCGTCGTTGCAAGGCCAGCTGGCGCTCGCTGCTGCGCACTCTGATCCATACGGCCCCCGGGATAAGCAGGCTCAGCGCCATGAAATCTATCAGTGGGAACAGTCCGATGTGCAGCATCAGCAGAAAGGCTGCATGCAGTGAGGCCAGCAGCAGCAAGCCGCTCACTCGAACCCAGGGCCACATGAATGGACACAGGACCAGAAATGGCGCAACGAATTCCACTGACAGCACGTAGACGGTGGCAAGTTTCAGCAAGCCGGGAAATTGCCGAATCCAGTCACCGACGGGGGTGGCAAAGTGTTGGAGACTGACCGCGTAATAGGCCGCGTCGAAGCGGGTTACCCAGGCATCACCCGTCTTCATCATGGCGGTGAAGACGTACAGGTAAAGCACCTGGAAGACGATTGCAATGGTGGCTACTGAAAAATACGGCTGCTCCCGGTTTGCGGTGGAGGGCAGGGCGTTGGGGTTGTCCGCCAGCACCGGTTGCAGTGCGCTGTCAAACGACCAGCGAGCGCCCAGCGGTAGAAACAGTGCCCAGAAGCTCATCACGACCAGCAGGTTGTCACCGCCTTGCAGTAACAATCCATTGCGATTCATCAACGAGGTGAGCAGGATGAATGAGGCGAGTGCCGCCAGTTTACTGCGATAACCGAACAGCAGTGCCGTGGCTGCGATCCCGGCCATCAGGAACAGCAGTGCCTGCCACCAGAGTTCGCCGCTGGCCGCGTGAATGGACCAGTGCCAGCCATGTGTCAGTTCCAGCCACTGCAGTCGCGGCAGCACGCCGGCGTCGGTATAGAAAGTGGACATGTCGACGCTGCGCAGCAGCAGATCTGTCAGCAACAGCAGTGCAAGCAGGATACGGAACAGCGCTATCGATCGCAGATCCAGGCTGAACACACGTCTGACGAGGTACATCGCGGACTTCCTCTACTGACTACTTTCGTCTGCCGTGTCAGCAGAGTCGTCGTCGCTCACGGCGGTAATCCTGGCGAACTCAAGCCACTGGGACTCGGCCTCGTCCTGGATGTTCAACAGTACACGACTCCGGATGTAGTCCGCATCCACCACGGTACCCTGGCGATGCTTGAATTTTCCACTCTTGATTCGCACCACGAGGCCCTGAGTGAGGGCTGGCAGTCGGCTGCGCAATACCTGTTGCTGGCGCGCTTCACTGGCCGCGAGCATGGAGCGCAGTGCACGGCGGCGATGCGCAAGCTCCTCGACGCTGAGAGAGGAGAGGTCAGCGGTCAGGTCAACCACTCCGGGCGTCTGCGTCCTGCGAGGCGCAGGTGCCTCCTTTTGCATTGCTCGCCAGAAACGCTTGTCCGCCGGGTCTTTGTCTTCAGGTTTGCTCATGGCGACAACGGTATCCCTCAGGCGGACGTCTGCTCTGCCAGGAATTGCCAGGTCTCGACGATCGTGTCCGGGTTCAGTGATACGCTGGAAATTCCCTGCTCCATCAGCCAGCGCGCCAGATCCGGATGATCAGACGGTCCCTGTCCGCAGATGCCGACGTACTTGTCCTGCTGGCGAGCCGCACTGATAGCCAGGGCCAGCAATTTTTTCACTGCCGGGTCACGTTCATCGAACAAGTGAGCCACCAGTCCCGAGTCCCTGTCCAGGCCCAGCGTGAGCTGGGTCAGATCGTTCGACCCGATGGAAAAACCGTCGAATCTGTGGAGAAATTCATCCGCAAGGATCGCATTGCTCGGTACCTCGCACATCATCACCACGCGAAGATCCTGCTGGCCACGCTGCAATCCGTGTTCCGCCATCAGCGCCAGGACCTGATCGGCTTCGTCCAGTGTCCGAACGAACGGCACCATCAGTTCGACGTTGCGAAACCCCATGTCTTCTCTGACGTGCTTCAATGCGCGGCACTCCAGCTCGAAGCAATCGGAGAACGACGAGGACAGGTATCGGGAAGCCCCGCGGAAACCGATCATCGGGTTCTCCTCGTCCGGTTCGAACAGTGAACCGCCGATCATGTTGTGGTATTCGTTGGATTTGAAGTCGGACAGTCGAACGATCACCGGGTGCGGTGCGAAGGCAGCCGCAAGCATGGCCACTCCTTCGGCGATCTTGTCGACGTAGAAGCTGACCGGGTCGGCATAGCCGGCGGAGCGTTCAGCAATCTGCTGCTGGACGTCCTCCGGCATGGCGTCGTGATTGAGCAGCGCCTTAGGGTGGACGCCGATGGTATTACTGATGATGAACTCCAGCCGAGCCAGGCCGATTCCGTGATGCGGCAACCGGCTGAAGCCAAAGGCACGCTCGGGATTGCCGACATTCATCGTGAGCTTGAAAGGCAGTTCAGGCAACTTGTCAAGCTGCGTTTCCGTGACGTCGAATGACAGATCACCCTCATAGACGTAGCCGGTGTCCCCCTCGGCACAGCTGACGGTCACCGTCTGGCCGTCTGTGAGTCTGCTGGTGGCATCGTTACAGCCGACAACGGCAGGCACTCCCAGTTCACGGGCGATGATGGCAGCATGGCATGTCCGGCCACCCCGGTTCGTGACGATCGCCGAGGCTTTTTTCATCACCGGTTCCCAATCCGGATCCGTCATGTCGGTGACCAGTACGTCCCCGGACTGGACGCTGCCTATCTCCCGGATGCTGCTGACCAGACGCACCGCACCGGATCCGATGCGCTGTCCGATACTCCGACCGCTGGCGAGCACGGTTGCCCTGTGTTCGTCCAGTCGGTAACGTGTAATGACATTGCGGTTGGCGCGGGACTCGACGGTTTCCGGACGTGCCTGCAGAATGTAGAGCCTGCCATCTCCCCCATCCTTTCCCCATTCAATGTCCATGGGTCTGCCGTAGTGATTCTCGATAGTGACGGCCATCGATGCCAGGGATTGCACGTCGTCATCAGTCAGCGAGAAACGCAGCTGATCGAAGGTGTCCACATCGACGGTATCCACAGCCGTGGTCTGGCCATGGACCATCTTGATGCGTTTGCTGCCTCTGCTGCGCTTGAGAATGGCAGGTCTGCCTGCCGCCAGCGTCGGTTTGTGTACATAGAACTCATCGGGATTGACTGAACCCTGGACCACACACTCACCCAGTCCCCATGATGAGGTGATGAACACCGCGTCGCTGTATCCTGATTCCGTATCGATGGTGAACATGACACCGCTGGCGCCAATATCACTGCGGACCATTTGCTGGATACCGGCGGACAGGGCTACCTCGGCATGCGTGAATCCCTGGTGAACGCGGTACGTTATGGCTCGATCATTGTAAAGAGATGCGAAAACCTGGCGGATTCTCTGCAATACCTCGTCCAGCGTCCGGACGTTCAGGAAGGTTTCCTGTTGTCCCGCAAAGGAGGCTTCCGGCAGGTCCTCGGCCGTTGCCGAAGAGCGCACCGCAACGGCAATCGTACCGCCTGTGGCCTCACGGATCGAATTCCATGCCTCGCTGACGGCGTTGACGAGTCCATCGGGTAGAGGGGCATCGATGATCCATTGCCGAATGTCGGCACCGGTGCTCGCCAGCGCCTGCATGTCGTTGGTATCCAGCTCGTCCAGTCGTGCATTGATTCGGGCATCCAGGCCACCGTGTCGCAGATGTTCGCGATACGAATCGGCCGTGGTGGCAAAGCCGTCCGGTACCGTGATACCGAGCGTAGACAGGTTGGCGATCATTTCGCCCAGCGATGCATTCTTGCCCCCGACCTCGGGTACATCGTTCATACCCAGTTCTTTGAACCAGCGGATGTATTGAGTCACTTGAACTCCCGTTCATCGGCCGTGCGAGGCTGGCCGTCGATCTGCTGCAGGAATGGTGATGAGGACCGTCCCGGAGGTGAACCCCTGCGAACACTATAGCGACCCGCATGAAACTTGCTTGAAAAACCGCAGTGACGCAAAGTGGGCACCATAGTAAAGGAAATACCCGTACACGTTAGCCACGAGACCTGCTTGTCATGCCCAATCCACGCAAACGCCATGCGTTCATCGTCTCGGATCGCACGGGATTGACCGCCGAAGCCATGGCACACAGCCTGTTGAGTCAATTTCCCGGTATCGATTTCAACATAGAAACTTTTACGTTCGTCGATTCCACCGACAAGGCATTGGAGCTGGTACGGCGCTGCAATCTGATTCGCACGCAGACAGGTACCGCGCCACTGATATTCCTGACCATGGTCAATGATGAACTAAGAGAGCATTTCAATCAGTCTGATACAGAAGTATTTGATCTGTTCCACACTTTTATCGGTCCCATGGAAAAACACCTGGGAGTCAAATCCTCGCATACGATCGGCAAGTCGCATGGCGTCAAGGATGAAAAGGCGTATACGTCGCGCATAGCCGCCGTGCACTTTGCGTTGCAGACCGATGACGGCATGGAAACCGACCACTACGGGCAGGCTGACCTGATCATCGTGGGTGTGTCGCGTTGCGGCAAGACGCCGGCTTCACTGTACCTGTCACTGCACTACGGACTGTACGTGTCCAACTATCCGCTGACCAGTCATGAGCTGTCGTCCAGGGAGTTACCCCAGGCACTGCTGCCGTTCCGTGACAAGCTGTTCGCGCTGACCATCGATCCCTTCAGGCTGTTGCAAATCCGCCAGCAGCGCTATCAGGGTTCCACCTACAGTACGGCCGCAACCTGCCAGCGAGAGATAGCCCAGGCAGAGTCGCTGTTTCGTTCGCACCAGGTGCCATATCTGAATACCACTCGCATGTCAGTGGAGGAAATCGGGGCAATGATCGTCAATCGGACGAAGGCTCACAACCGGTTATAGGCCCATGTTGACGGGCTGGAAGTGAAGACTGCAGTCATCGTCAGAGGCGGTGCGGGCGGGGTTGGCACCTGGCACGGTTCAAGATTCGATCAATCTGGCCGATTTGAGACACAAGCCATCTTTTTCGAGATTTGTCCGTGTCGCGAACGTGCACTCAGTCCCATCGGCCCAGTGTGGACGATGCTTGTCAGACTGCATCGCGCCCGCACTCGCTCTGGTCAACTGCGGTTTTTCTCGGCGGTGCACTACAGCTGGTGACGATGGCCTCATTTGCCGGCGCTGATACCCCGGTCGAATGGTCAGCGCCTGAGTTGATCGAAGGCGATATCCTGGTGGAACAGTCACACAAGCGGCGATCGATTGCCCTGCCGGCGAACGTTCAGCTCTGGGTGGACGGTATCGTGCCGTTTGCCATCGATCCGGCACTGTCCGAGGCCAGTGTCGCCGCTATCGAGACCGCCGTGGAGCACTGGAACAGGGCCAGCGGCGTCACTCTGCTGCCGTTGCAGCAGTGGGGTGGTGGGGCGGCCACGCCGGCCGATTCCATATTGTTTCAGCCGGGCCCGGGCTGCGCTTCATGGGTAGGTAGGCGTGGCGGTGTTCAGGAAATATGGGTAGCGTCCAATTGTGCGGCAGGCAGTGTGATGCATGAGATTGGACACGCGCTCGGCCTTGAACATGAACACACCAGACCGGATCGGGATCAGTTCATCACTATTCACTGGGACAACATCGATCCGGAGAAACGGCACAACTTCAACATTGCCGATGCCGGATCGCGCGTGCTGGGAGAATACGATTACTCCTCGATCATGCATTACGGTCCCAACAACTTCACACTCAATGGTAAACCGACGATCACGCCACTGGTCGGCTCTGCGGACACTATCGGGCAGCGAAGGAGCCCCAGCCCGGGAGACCTGGCGGCCATTGCGAATCTGTACGCCTCTGATCTGTCGGTCGTCACTCATGTGTACACCGACGGGCAGAGTTCCGAGGCGACCATTCAGGTAAGCAATGACCACGCGCAGGGCGCTCACACCATTGAACTGTCGGTCACCTTCGGTGAGGGCAGGCTGCTGGGTCACAGCGACAATGGCTGGCAATGCAGTTCAGCGGATTCCGGCAGGGTGTCCTGCCTGCTGGAACGACTTCCCGCCAGCAGCAGCAGCATCCTGGTCCTGGATCTGGATCGTCGACTTGCCGTCGAGGAACTGACGGCGGTTGTCAGCTCCAAGACGCCTGACGACAACCCGGGCAACAACGCTGACAAATCAGGCAACCCGGCACCGGCACTGGCGGCTGCCAGTGCCGTGGAAGATCCGCTGGCCCCGGTGTTCAGTACGTCCCTGAATGGCGGTGCAGCAACGTGGCTCCTGTTTGTGCTGGCACTGCTACTGTTCTACCGGCAATCCGGTTGCCGGGTCGATGGGCAGGCCAGTGACAGGATCGAATGAATCGGGTGCCGGATAGCCTTCTGCAGCGTCCGCAGGCTGGCCGGCAGAATCACCAGAGCTAGCCTCAATGCTCTCACTGGCAGCTGCGGCGCCGTTCGGATCGAGTGGGTCTGCACCATCCTGCGTCGACTGTTGATCATCGATAACCACCACATCATCCGCCGGAGAACCACTGGGCAGGAATTGATCATCACTCCCCCCGGAGTCCTGTGATGAACCTTCTTCACCCATCATCAGTACGACTTCGACGATGCTGCTGTCGGCAAGCTTGCTGCTGCGTACCAGCATGTGATTGGGGCTGAGTTTGGCCAGTGCCTTGGCCAGAGGTTCATCGACGATGTCGATATTCACCAGAGCCTCGGTGTCGCCGGTGACCACGACGCTGATGCCCAGCCGCTCGGCCAACACTTCAGCCAGGTGACTCGCCGACGTATTGCTGGCCTGCACCGACAGTAGCCCGTCGCGTTCACTGACCTGTACATCCTGTTGTGCCATGAGATTGGCCGACGCTGCCGATAAAAAGAATGCCAGAGTGAGGCAGCGGTGGATCGTGAGACTTTGAGCAGATTTTGACATGAGCGTCATCCGAGAAATTCTGCAGCGCAGTGTAAGCCCAACAGACGCCATAGTGATGGCAAATTGGAAAGAAGCCGCGTATTTTCTAGCGCCTCGTTCCAATTTTCCGCCGCATTTGCTGAGCCTTCAATGCCGCTCCTCTCCAGCGAAGGCCGATTCTCATTCTATTATGCCGCCATGTTCGGCGCCATTGGCGCGACCGGGCCGTTTGCAGCCTTGTGGATGAGTCATGCGGGATAAAGCCCCTCGCTGATCGGCATCATCGCCGCGGTCTTGTTGATGTGCCTGTGCTGCCTGTGTGGTGCAGCAACCCTGGCAATCAGCTATCAATTCAGTTTTGAAGAACTGCCTTCATCCACGTGACGATACGCAGAACTCGCTGCGGGATTAGCGAACCCGCCAAAGCAGTCTCTGGATCAGTCGGAGGATGGGATGGCCCCGATGGTATCTGCCACGATGGCTCCGCGCTTGCCCATTGGCTTTGCTTTCCCCGTCGTGGTATCACGCAAGGTCTGGTGTTCCGTCTCTGCGTTCAGAGCTGCCCCGACGATGACGGCATAACTGCTTATGTAGAACCACAGGAGCAGCACGATGATTGCCCCGAGGGCACCGTAGGTCTCGTTGTAGGTACCGAACTGACTGACATAATAGGAGAACAGCGCGGAACCGATAACCCACAGGATGGTGGCGACGACGGCACCTGTGGACAACCATCTCCACTTCGCCGGTCTTCTGGCCGGGGCATACCGATACAACGTGGCAATGGCCAGCGACACCACGCCAATGAAGACCAGCCAGCGAACAATCGGTACGAACGTATCCCACCAGGCCGGCAGCGTCAGCAGAGCAGTGACCGAGGGCAGTACGACCATCAGTATCAGTACGATCACAACGAACATGATGGCAGCAAATGTCAGCAGGTAGGTGAGCAGGTTGAGACGAACCAGGCCCCGGGTCTCCGGTTCGTGGTAAGCCACCCCGATTGCCCTGACGAGCGCGTCTACCCCTTTGTGCGCACTCCAGATGGCGAACAGGATGCCTGACACAAGATTGAGTGAAAGACCTTCGACCGGTTGCGCGCTCAGGGTTCTCAATTGTTCATTGAAGAACTTCACGACATCTGCAGGCAGGAAGACCTGGGCTCTGGTCACATGATCCGCCACGGTTTGCGGATCGGACAGCAACGCATAGATTGTGACCATGGCCGCCAGGGCCGGGAATATGGCCAGTAAGGCGTAGAACGCCACACCCGCTGCCAGTATCGACATGTTCTGCTCACCGATGGACTTGAACAGTCGGCGGGCGATGTCCCACCAACCGATCAGTTGTATGCGATACGGGACGCGGGCGCGGCGGCCGCGTTGTTTTTCCTGTCGAGTTTGCTCTTCAGTGGGATTCATGGGCGCCCGGTTCTGGTGTCCAGTTTCAACTGTCGGGCAATTGCATCACAGCAGGCAACTGCAGAGGCGAACATCACGCAGGTTTGTAGAATTTACAGTGCCTGGGTTCACTCTCTGGCCTGGTTAGTAAGCTCATTGCTTTTCAACAGGGGAAGTGCGTATGTCCAGCAAGTTGGTGTTTACCGTCAGTGACGATCAGACCGGGATCCGGGTCGTCCGGTCCCTGCAGAATCAGGGAGTGGGAGAGGAGCGGATCAGCGTGGTCGGCAAAGATGCCGGGGAGCTTGCGCAGTTGCCGGATGCGGGTGAGTTCGAAAACGACGTGAAGCCGGCGGCCCAGCGGGGGGCATTGTTCGGCGGCGCCACTGGTCTGCTGGCTGGACTCGGTGCCATGGTGATTGCTCCGGGACTGGCCATAGGCGGTGCGGCGCTGGCTCTGGCAGCCGCAGGTGGTGCAACCTTCGGCGTGCTCTCATCGTCCCTGATCGGCTCCTCTGTGCCCAATAGCCAGATCAGGGAGTACGAGGATGCCATCGCTCGCGGGGAACTGTTGATTATCGTGCAGCTCGATGAGGACCAGGTCACCAGCGTAGCCCACCGGCTGCGCAACGAATTTCCAGAGCTGGAAGTCCGGGGTGAGATCGAGGCTGTGCCACCCGTGATCTGAGTGTAGTGGCGTCCAGCTCCAGCATGTGTCACCGACAACTGGTTCTTGATCGCCCTGTAACCGGAGATCGGGTAACTACCGTGTAAAATTTACAGTCGTTCGATGACGGCGCCACCGGGAGCATAATCCTGACCATGAATAGCGAACACACAGTGCGGACCCCGGCCGTCCGCCCATGCTCCCTGGTCCTGGAAGATGACGAGACGCTGGCTGCCACCTATAAGCGCGTGCTCGAGTCGTTGGGGTACGAGGTCATCCTGACTCATAGAATCGATGAAGCCAGGGTGGCCATTCGTGACCAGGCACCTGAACTCATGCTGGTGGACATCGATCTGCCTGATGGCAATGGCCTGGATCTGATGGACGAACTGCGTAGTGACACGCGCGGCCGTTTCATCGTGATCAGCGGGGATGATTCACAACGGGCAGCGATCAAGAGCATTCGCAATCACGCTGTCGAATTACTACTCAAGCCGGTTGACTTGTCCACGCTCCGGGATCAGCTCTTACCAGCCGGGATCAAAGAGGCAACGGGTGACCCGTCAGCCGGGGCCGGTGTCGATGATGTGGATGTGCGTGCGGTGTGGATCAGCGCGGGCAGGCACCACTCCCTGAGTGCACTGCGCACGGCGATGAGCTACAGCTCGGAGCGGCGCCGTGGCCACGCGCTGATTTCCGGTGAGCCGGGTGTGGAGAAGATAGAGGTCGCGCGGGCGATTCATGCAAGAGGGCGGCGTGCCGGACGCTGCCTGCTGGTTGACTGTAACGAGGTAAGCGGACCCTTGGGACTGGTCAGGCTGTTCGGCCAGGAAGATCCGGCGACAGGAGAGATTATCCATCGGGGCTACCTGGAACAGGCGGCTGCCGGCACGCTGATTCTGGATCACGTGGAAAAACTGTCGAAGGATGTACAGAGCCGCTTCCTGCCGTTTCTTGACTCCGGAACGTTCAGGCGCGTGGACGGTGATCGCGCGGCCCAGGCAAATCTGTCGGTCATCGGGATTGCCAGGGACTCCGGTACTACCGATGTCGATGAGAGTGCACTGCGCACGGATTTTCTGTTCCGCCTCGCACAGACGACCCTGGCGGTGCCGAATCTGCGTCAATGCATGGATGATATTCACGCTATCGCCGACCTGCTGCTTGCCCAGGCGAGCATCGAACGAGATGATGCGCCGCAGTTCTCTGCAGAGAGTCGGGTGTGTCTGGAGAACAGGACGTGGAAGCGAAACGTGCGTGAATTGCGCAGCGTCATAGAGCAGGCACTGGCCGCGACGCCTCCGGGCCAGGCCGTCGACATCTCGAGCGATGAGGTGGTGCGCTCTGGTGAAGCATCGCGCTCCGACATCCAGCCCTGGGTGGGCACTACCGTCTGGGAGCTGGAGAGGCAACTACTAAATGCAACCCTGGCACATTTCGAGGGCGACAAGGAAAAGACGGCGCAGATACTGGGTGTCAGTCTGAAGACGCTCTACAACCGCATGAGCGCATACTGAAAGAGTTGATGAACAAAATGAGCAAGAGTGCCGATTACAGCGATGTTGCGCTGGATATCCTGGTCGTTGAGGACGATACCGACACTGCATCGGCTCTTCAGCGGGTGCTGGAAAGGGCGGACTATACGGCTGATCACGTCAGCTGCCTGAGTGAAGCAATGGAGCGGGTCCGGACGCAGTCACCGGCAATCGTATTGCTCGACCTGTCGTTGCCTGACGGCGATGGAGTGGATGCCATAAAGGAACTGAAAGCGTCCGGCGTCGAGAAGATCATAGTGGTCAGCGGAACGGATGATGCGGAGCGTACGCGAAAGTGTCTGCGGGCCGGGGTATTCGATTTTCTGGTCAAACCAGTGCAATCCAGAGAACTGATGCTCGCTGTACGTCGGGCCGATAGCCTCAGACATCAATCAACGGTGACCTCCCGCGAGTACCCACCGGAATTGAGGCCCGGATTTGGTGCGCTGGAAGGTAGGTCGGCGGCCAGCCAGAAGTTGATCAAGCTGCTGCGGCAAGTCGCCAGGGCGACACCATCACATGCATTGATCACAGGGCAGCCCGGTGTGCTCAAGGCTGACATTGCCGCCCTGCTGCATCACTATGGCGAGCGACAGGGCCGGGCGATAATCGTCAATTGTGCCAGCGAGTCAGGGCAGCAGGCCGTCGACCGGTTTTTTGGGAGTCATGACGGGCGCCCGGGTGATGTTGGGACCGCGGCGCGTACCGAGTCGTACCTGAAAAAGGCCGACGGTGGCACGCTGGTACTGGACGACGTATCTTCCCTGCCCATGGAAATACAGCGACGGCTGGATAACTTCATCACCACGGGAGAGGTTCTGGCAGGTAGCGCACTGACACCCGACAGGTACCAGTGTTCGGTCGTGGGTATATTGCGCGAACCGGTCGCTGAGGCGCTCTCTGGCAACCGCCTGTACGATTCCCTGTATTTTTCGCTGGCCAGCAACACCATACATGTACCACCACTGGTGGAGCGTCGCGAGGACATCGCCTACTTTGCACGTTGCGCAGTGGATCAGCTGAACAAGGTGTTCGATACCGAGAAAAGCCTGTCGCAGGGCATGATTGAACAACTCAGTGCACACTACTGGCCGGGCAACCAGGTTGAACTGAAGAATGCCCTGCTCACCGCCTATCGCCTGACTGAGGCGGGAGACGAGATTGCCGCCGACCCGTCGCTGTTCGTGGAAAGTGAGACTGGCGTCAATGACCTGATTGCGCCTTTCATTGGCCAGACTTTTCGCGAAGTCGAGAAACAGTTGATCCTGGCGACCCTGGATGCCAACGACAACAACAAGAGCCAGACGGCAAAGGTACTCGGCATCAGCCTGAAAACCTTGTACAACAGACTCAATAGTTACGAAGAGCAGCTCAGTAATATTGCGACTGTGTGAGCGCGGCGTGTTCGGCATGACCATGAATGTTCATGCGCTGCCACCGAACCAGTCGGCTTGCGCGCGAATGCGGTCCTTGTCCGATTCAGCAGCGATGACATCCAGCGCCTGGGCGTAACGTTCACCCACTGCTGCATCCTCACCGGCGTCGCTCAGTTGGCGAGTGCTGCTCTTGTACAGTTTGTCCAGATGCTCCATGAACAGGGTTCTGGCGGGACCTTCACCGGCAAACCAGGCACATTCGCACAGCAGCGCCATCACATGCAGCGTCACGTTTCGGTCCGCACTCACGTACTGCCTCGTCTGGTCGAACATGACCTGGCACAAGCGCGACAGCGTGATCGGCGTCAACTGCACGCGGGAGTATTCCTCGGCAACGTCCTGTTCACCGTGTTGCGAGCCCCGCTCGGCTGCGCGCGCCAGGTATTCCATCAATGCGGTACGGAACCAGTTCATGCAGCTGATGGCTGTAAACGGATCATTGATACCGGGTGACAATGCACGTGCGATGACCTCACCGAGCTGTTCGACCAGGAACAACACGTTCTGGTGCACGGTGCGTTCCTGTCCGGTAGCGAAGCACTCGCGTAGTGATTGTTCCGGAAATTGTTCCAGGGTAGACGTCCACACGCTGAGCAGGCAGTCGTGTGTGCTGGTGAAATCCCCCGGGCGGTAGTGGACCCTGATCAGCAGATTCTCCTCTTCTGCGATGCTGGCAAGGCGTTCCAGGTCGATGGTCTGGACATAGCCGATGCAACCGGCCGGAACCTCGCGCAACAGTTTACCTTTGACCATCGTATCGAAGGACTCGGAGAGCTCCGATCTCAACTCATCCGGCGCCGTCCGTAAATCAGCCATTCCACTGACCAGCGAGCTGCCGATATCAGCGATGATATTCTCGATATTAATGGTTTCAGTGATGTGATGAATGAAATAGATCAGCACCGTTATCGATGCGAATGTCAGGAGCAGCGCAACGGCGATACTCAGGTGCGGAACGAACGCATCGGTTGTTCCCCCGGATTCGATATTGGTCGAGCCGTGGACGTTGGTCAGCACGGTCAGGCAGTAGACGAAGGTTGCGATGAACGTACCCAGGGTGTACTGACTCCCCCTGTCGCTCATGAAATTATTGATCAGGCGCGGCCCAAAGTTGGCACTGGCAAAGGACACCGCCACGATGGTGATCGAGAAGGTGACACCCGCAACTCCCAGTACCGAGGTGGCGATCACGCTCAGGATACTCCGCGCATCGTCGGTGCTGGCCGCGATGTTCCAGGGTAGCCACTCCAGCGAGACCCCTTCGTCCACCCAGCTGATGAGTAAGGCCAGCAGCATTGCACTGAGCATCATGCACAGTGGTATGAACCAGTAACTGGCGCGAACATCGTTCAAGAATTTGATCAGTCGCGCACGCATGCTGACGGTTATCCCGGGAATTTGGTCAATGGTAAATTATTACAAGGCAGTAGCCATGCAATTATTTTGAACTAACGTGCAGGTGTGGAGAAAGCTTACGCGAACATTGCAGCGACGAACGGTATACGCGGTGCCCTCCGTCCAGAAGGAACTGGTGGAATCCTGGCCAGTCCGGGTTAGCAGTCCATGAGCCAGAGTGCCGCACAGATCGATATTCTGATTGTCGAGGATGATGAGCAGACTCACACTGCACTGATGAGCCTGGTAAGGCGTATGGGGTATGAGCCGCGAGGAGCCTGCAGTATAGACGAAGCCCTGGAAGCCGTTACGCACAGTGCTCCCGAGGTGCTCATAACCGATTGGGACCTGGGTGAGCACAGAAGTGGAATCGATGTGGCCACGCGGGCCAAGGCATTGAGGAATGATTGCAAGGTCGTGTTCTGCTCCGGCAACAACCTGGGCCTGCTGCGGCAGCAGACACGTCACCTGGAAATCTGCAGGTATATCAAGAAACCAATCTCCCTGACCAGGCTTCGCGATGAGGTGGCTGCAGTGCTGGCTCAGCCCTGAGCCAATCCGGGAGACGATTTGGGTGTCGCAAGGTGAAACTATTGGCGTAAACTGGCAAAAGATGTACGTGAATGGTCAGGTGCGTAGACCTCGACATGGCCACAATACCGGGTAGCAATTGCCTGTCCCCCAGACGCAGATCACCATGAACCGATTTTCCGGATTCGCACTCTTCAAGCATTCGTTGCGCCACCAGGAACAGTGGCCGCGCATGTGGCGCAACCCGATACCTGAAAAGCACTACGACATCGTGATCGTCGGGGGCGGCGGGCATGGACTGGCCACCGCATTCTACCTGGCCAAGCTGCACGATAAGGTCAACGTTGCCGTCATTGAAAAAGGCTGGATAGGTGGTGGCAATACGGGGCGCAATACGACCATCGTACGCTCCAACTACCTGTGGGATGAGGCCGCTCGTTTGTATGAACATGCGATGAAGCTGTGGGAAGGCCTGTCGCAGGAACTCAATTACAATGTGATGTTCTCGCAACGCGGCGTCATGAACCTGGGGCATACGCTGCAGGACATGCGTGACATCCAGCGCCGTGTGAACGCCAACCGGTTGAATGGCATCGACGGCGAGGTGCTCGATGCACGTCAATGCGCAGAGATCGTGCCCATCATGAACTGCACGGGGAGTCCGCGCTATCCTGTTCTGGGAGCATCCTGGCAGCCGCGAGCCGGTGTGGCCAGACATGATGCGGTGGCCTGGGGATTTGCCCGTGCTGCGGACAGCTACGGTGTCGATATCATCCAGCAGACCGAAGTCACTGATATCCTCGTCGAGGATGGCGCGGCGGTCGGCGTGCAGACCGACCGGCACGGGCTCATCAAAGCTGACCGGATCGGCTGTGTGGCGGCGGGCAATTCAGGTGTGCTCGCAGGCTATGCCGGATTCCAGCTCCCCATAGAGTCCCATCCCCTGCAAGCCTATGTGTCGGAACCGGTCAAACCCATCCTGGACACAGTGGTGATGTCCAACGCCGTGCATGGCTACATGTCACAGTCGGACAAAGGGGATCTCGTCATTGGTGCAGGTATCGATGGCTATGTGGGTTACGGGCAGAGAGGCTCCTATCCGGTGATCGAACATACGATGCAGGCGATACTGGAATTGTTTCCCGTGGTCTCGCGCGTACACATGAACCGGCAGTGGGGCGGAATCGTCGATACGACACCGGATGCCTGCCCGATCATTTCCAGAACTCCGGTGGAGAATCTGTTCTTCAACTGTGGCTGGGGAACCGGTGGATTCAAGGCGACCCCCGGCTCGGGCCATGTCTTTGCCGACATGCTGGCCACGGGCCAGCCCAATGCACTGAGTCGCGCGTTCGATTACTGGCGATTCCACACCGGGGCCCTGATCGATGAACACGGCGCCGCAGGCGTTGCTCACTGATCCAGCACGACACCTGACTGAGTACACACTGCCATGTTCCTGATTCATTGCCCCTATTGCGCTGAACACCGCGAAGAGGACGAATTTCATGCGGTCGGGCAGGCGCATCTGCCTCGCCCTCCCGACCCGGACGCAATGACGGATGAACAGTGGGGTGACTACCTGTATTTTCGCAAGAACCCCCGTGGAGAGCACCGTGAGCTGTGGGTGCATGCTGCCGGCTGTCGTAAATACTTCAATGTGGCGCGCAATACCCAAACCTATGAAATCTATGCCACCTACAAGGTGGGCGACACTCTGGATCTCGGGGATGATCCCCAGGCAGGTGCTACCGGTTCCGCACTCAACCGGAGGTCCGGTTAATGTTGAATGCGCACCAGCTCAGGCTGCAGCAGAAAAACCGACTGGATAGCGGTGGACGGATTGAACGCGACAAGCCGCTCTCTTTCCTATTCGCTGATCGTCGACTGATGGGCTATGCCGGGGATACGCTGGCATCAGCACTGCTGGCCAACGGCGTGGATGTCGTTGGCCGCAGTTTCAAATATTCGCGCGCACGCGGCATCATGACTGCCGGTGTTGAAGAGCCCAATGCGATACTTCAGACAGGTGCCACCGAATCAACTCAGACGCCCAATATCAAGGCTACCGAACAGTCGCTGTATGAGGGGCTGGTCTGCCGGCCGGTCAATGGCTGGCCGTCGGTAAATACCGATGTCATGAGCGTATTAGGCCGACTGGGTGGTGCGCTGATGTCGCCCGGTTTCTACTACAAGACCTTCATGTGGCCGAAATCCCAATGGGAAACATACGAGAAGTTCATCAGAAGGGCCGCCGGTCTCGGGCGCAGTCCGACACTGCCGGATGCCGATCGATACGATCATATGCACCACCATGTCGATGTAATGGTGGTGGGCGCAGGCCCGGCAGGTCTGATGGCCGCTCTCAGCGCCGCCCGTCAGGGTGCACGAGTGCTGCTGGCCGATGAACGCAGTGAAGCGGGTGGCTCGCTGCTGTTCAGCCGGGACAGTATCGAGGGCAAGCCTGCCATGGAATGGGTGGCTGACGTGGTGACAGAGCTCGATGCCAGTGACTCGGTCACGCGACTGGCACGATCGACCGTCACCGGTTATCACGATCACAATTTTCTGACGATCAGTGAGCGGCGCAGCGATCATCTGGGTGATCGCGCACCTGCACACATGTCCAGGCAACGCCTGCACAAGGTACGTGCCGGCAGTGTCGTGCTGGCAACGGGTGCCCACGAAAGACCACTGGTGTTTGCCAACAACGATCTGCCAGGCTGCATGCTGGCCTCGAGCGTATCGCACTACATCCAGCGATTTGCCGTGGTGCCGGGGACGCAGCTGGTGGTCATGACCAGCAATGACAGTGCTTACCAGGCGGCTTTTGACTGGGTTGATGCGGGGCGTAAGCTCGTTGCCATCGTGGACACTCGGCGCGATCCGGACGGTGCGGTGACGCAGATGGCCCGGCAACGCGGGATGACGCTGATCACAGGCTCAGCCCTCATAGAAGCGCGCGGCAGACATCGGGTCAGCGGCGCTGTGGTGTCACCGATCAATGCAGCAGCCACCTTTGTCACCGGTGAATTGCGGCTGCTGCCTTGCGACACGATTGCCACCAGTGGTGGATGGAGTCCGGTCGTGCATTTGTCCTGTCATACCGGCAGCCGTCCGGTGTGGTCGGATGAGAAGCTGGGTTTCGTGCCGGGCAGCACCTCTGAGGCCCGCTTCTGTGCCGGTGCCATCAATGGCACGCTGTCGCTGGACCAGTGTCTGGCAGAGGGTGTTCATGCTGGTAGCGAGGCAGCCACGGCGGCCCATCACCTGTCATCGGACAGGATAATGAAGATACCGGCAAGCGCCTCGGGACAGGAGGACGTTTGCGCCGCCATGCCTGTATTCCTGGTACCACACACACTGCCCAGCAGCCGCGCTCCCAAGCAATTCGTCGATATGCAGAACGATGTCACGGCCGCGGGTATCCAGATGAGCACGCAAGAGGGTTTCGAATCCATCGAACACGTGAAGCGCTACACCGCACTGGGTTTTGGTACCGACCAGGGCAAGACTGGTAATGTCAATGGCATGGCCATCGTCGCTCATGCACTGGGCAAAACCCTGGCTGAAACCGGCACGACCGTGTTTCGACCCAACTACACACCGGTAAGCTTTGGTGTGGTGGCCGGTGCCAGCACCGATCTGCTGTTCGATCCGCAACGTTTTACGCCAATGCATGCCTGGCACCTGCAACGCGGAGCGGTATTTGAAAACGTGGGACAGTGGAAACGCCCTCTGTATTTCCCACAGGGTGATGAGTCCATGGCCCAGGCCATTGTTCGTGAGCAGCTTGCCACCAGAAACGGGGTAGGGATACTGGATGCCTCGACGCTCGGCAAGATCGACATACAGGGGCGCGATGCACGTGAATTCCTTGGTCGTGTATACACCAATGCCTGGGCCAAACTGGCGCCGGGGCGCTGTCGCTATGGACTGATGTGTGGCGAGGATGGGATGATCATGGACGATGGTGTGACCAGTTGCCTTGCACAGAATCATTTCCTGATGACCACCACCACCGGGGGTGCGGCGCATGTGCTGTCCTGGCTGGAGATCTACCAGCAGACGGAATGGCCTGAGCTGGAGGTCTTTTTCAACAGTGTGACCGATCACTGGGCGACCATGAGCATTGCCGGCCCGGATAGTCGTAACCTGCTGGCAACACTGACCGACCTGGACCTCTCCGCAGAGTCATTCGGCTTCATGGACTGGCGCGAAGCCACCGTGGCGGGAATACCGGCGCGCATATTCAGGATATCCTTCACCGGTGATCTGTCCTATGAGATCAATGTGCCAGCGCATTATGGGCTGGCGCTCTGGGAAGCGCTGTTCGAAGCCGGTGCGGCGTTCGGTTTGACACCTTACGGCACCGAAACGATGCACGTATTGCGGGCTGAGAAAGGGTTCATCATCGTTGGCCAGGATACGGACGGATCGATGACACCCTACGATATGAACCATGGCTGGGCGGTCGCCAACAACAAGGAGTTCAGTTTCATCGGCAAACGCGGCATGAACCGCTCGGATTGCCTGCGCACAGATCGCAAGCAACTGGTTGGGCTGATGACGACGGATCCATCAGCGCTGTTACCCGAAGGTGCGCAGGCGGTACGTGATCCGGCGGAACCCATCCCGATGACCATGGTGGGACATGTCACGTCCAGCTACCACAGCGCGTTTCTCGGCAGGCGCATAGCCATGGCCGTGATCAAGGACGGTTTACAGAGAATGGGTGAGAAAGTCTATTTCCCGTTGGCGGGCGGTGAGCTGGTGGAAGCCGTCATCTGTGATCCGGTGTTCGTCGATCCGCAGGGAATCAGGCAAAAGGCATGAGCAACAAGCAAGCGGATGTCGCGGTGATGGATCAGTACCTGCGCGCGGATACGGCGCCCGCCATGGAACGACCACGAACGGCCTTGGCCCATGTGGCGCCGGCTGTGCGCCATGCCAGTGAATCTGGTGCCGGGGATGACGGGAATCCGGCCAGGCATACTGCCGATGGCGCGCTGAGTCTGGAAGAGAAGCCGGTTACCGGGCTGCTTACATTGCGTGCCGGGGCGCACCGGGAATCGCTGGCTACTGCACTTTCTGCGACGCTGGGCCTGGTCCTGCCCGAGCGCCTGTCCTCTGAGTCGGCTGGTAATGAAGTGTGCGTTCGCTGGATGTCGCCGGACGAATGGCTGCTGTCCTGTCCGTTGCAGGACGCCTTCGATCTCGAATGTCGCCTGCGTTCGGCCATCGATGGTCATATCGCCATCGTCAATGTATCCGGTGGTTACAGTATCCTGAACCTGTCGGGCAGTGCCGCGCAGAATGTGTTGAAGAAAAGTACTGCCTACGATGTGCATCCGGATAATTTCATGCCAGGTAAGGTGGTCAACACCCTGATGGCCAAAGCGCAGGTCGTACTGAGGTGTGTCGAATCCGATCGTTATGAAATCATCGTTCGACGCAGCTTTGCCGACTACCTGTGGTTGTGGCTGCAACGAGCCGGCAGGGAGCATGACCTGCGTTGACCATGATCGCCGATTATGATCTGACGCTCGATGAGGGCAGGCTGCAGGAGTGGCTTGGGCGCACTCAGCATGCCTCCGATGTCATCTCGCTGCACACTTGTCAACGCATGTCGGCTACCGTGGGTCTTGATCCGGATCTGACAGACGCAGCGCCGTTGCCGCCCTTGTGGCACTGGCTTTTCTTTCATGATGCCGTCAGCACATCCGAACTGGGCAATGACGGTCATCCGCGTCTGGGCGGGTTTTTACCTCCGGTCGCCTTGCCGCGACGCATGTGGGCGGGCGGTCGACTACGTTTCAAAGCGCCATTACTCATCGGCATGGAGGCCAGTCGGGAATCGCGTATCACCAGCGTGGTGCGCAAGAGTGGACGTAGCGGTGAGCTGTGTTTCGTGACCGTCGAGCACACGGTTCGTCAGCAGCAGCGGGTTTCGCTGGTGGAGGAGCATGACATCGTCTATCGCGAAGCTGCGCCTAAAGCTGCGGCCGAAGCTGCGCCGGGAGTTGTGCCGGAAGTTGCGCCGGAAGCCGCGCCAGAAGTCGCGGCGACATCTGCACCTGTGGATGACCCCCGGGATTTGCCGGTCTCAGGTAAGGTACGCGCCGCAGGTGCCTTGCTGGAACGCAGCTCGCCGCACTCCCTGAAGGTAAGGCCATCGGTCAGCGCACTGTTCCGTTATTCGGCGCTGACCTTCAATTCGCACCGCATCCATTTCGATCGGGACTACTGCCGCAACGAAGAACATTATGCAGGTCTGGTCTTCCATGGTCCCCTGACTGCAACGCTGATGGCGCATCTGGCGCAATCTGTCGGAGGCAAGCCCCTGAGTTCCTTCGACTTCAGGGCCCTGGCTCCGTTGCTGGATACCGATGTCTTCGACATCGAGGCCCATGAGGCGGGTCCGTTAATCAGTGTATCCGCGAGAAAGGCTGACGGACAGTTAGCGATGCAGGCAAGTGCCACGTTCTGATACTCATGGCTCATCACGAACGACGTCTGGCCATCTACTACGCCATCATGTTCGGTACGATGGGCATGACCAGTCCCTTCTTTACACCCTGGCTTGCGAGTCTTGGTGTGGATGCAAAACTGACCGGGGTCATAGTTGCACTACCGTCCATCGCCATGGTGCTTACCACGGTTTATCTGGGGAGCCTGGCCGACCGGTTGAACGACTGGCGTACGGCCATCATAGCCAGCGACTGTGCTGTCCTCGTGCTGTTGAGCTGGCTGTTGTTTCGCAGTGAAGTGTTGGATATTGTGGTGGTATGGACGCTTACCGGGCTACTTGTGGCTGCGAAAATTCCCATCGTCGATGCTGCCACATGCAGTGTCCTGAGACGTCAGGGCGGTGAATACGGTCGCATTCGGGCGATCGGATCGGTCGGTTTCGTGGGAGCGCTATTGCTGGCAGGTCGGCTGTTCGATGCCGTAGGCTTCGAACAGTTCATCGTTCTGCTGGTGAGTGGGGCGGCTATCAGGGCCATCGCGTCGACCAGGCTGCCACGATTCCGCGAACCGGCAACGATCGATCGCGAACCGGTTCTGTTCGCCGAGACCCTGGTGAATGAGCCGGTGACAGTGGCGAACCTGTCAGCCCCATCAGGTAATCTGGCGTCCTCCACGGCAAGTTTTACCAGTCCATCGTTGCAGGGGGAACTGCGCTATACCGGTTTTTTGCTGGTGCTTATCGGGGCGGCGCTGATCAATGCATCGCACGCCTTCTTCGTCGGTTTCGGCATATTGCAGTGGCTGGACAGCGGTATCAGCAAGTCGACCGCTTCCATGCTGTTTGCCAGTGCCGTGATCGCAGAGATCCTGTTGATGTGGAAGTTTGCTGCGCTCTCCAGGCGGTTCTCGGCCCGGTACTGCATGCTGGTTGCGGCCTTGAGCGGACTGCTGCGGTGGGGACTATCCACGCTCGCGCTGCCGGTGATTGCACTGTTTTTTCTGCAGACATTGCACGCCCTGAGTTTTGGTCTGCTGTTCGTTGCCACCGTCAGTTTCATTGCCAGGCGGGTAGACGATACCAATGCGGCCAGGGCCCAGTCGCTCTACGCCACCTTGACCACTGGCGCCCTGGCTGTCGCACTGATACTCTCCGGCATGCTCTACCAGCGACTGGGCATTCATGGCTACTGGATCATGGCTGTCATGTGCGTGTCGGGTGCCACGGTCATCCTGGCGAGTTTTCTCACGGGGCTGGAAGAAGAATCACCGCAGCCGGGCTGATGCCCGGACAGACTACCGCTCGGGATTACCAACCTTGGTGAGCGCTTTCTCGCACTTGGAGCGAATGCCTTTTACTGCCAGACCTTGATGTAGTCTATGATGTATTGCAGTTCACCCTTATCCATAGACATCTCGGTGTAGTCATCGGGCGAACCGATGTAGCTGTTCAGGCTTCCAAGGGCGAAATTCAGTGTCAGGTACATGGACCGAGTATCGATCGGCACGAAATTAACGCGCGGCAGGTTGCCGCCACTGTCCGCTGTTTCATCCAGTCTCAGCACTTCGATGTCATCGACATACCAGACCAGTGCATCCGCAGACCACTCGATAGTGTAGATATGGAACTTTTCTGAAAAATCGATGGCACAGCCAGCCCAGGTTGCACCCCTCCACCAGGTGCCCGCATCCGGGTTGGTGTAGACGGCATTGGTGTTATTGCCATCGTTGTCCAGGCTGGTTGCTCCCAGTCCCTTCAGTTTGTTCTTCTCGGATTTGTAGTAATTGTGATACTGGGTATGGTAGGTGTCATAGTTTTCTCGATAAGCGTCGATACAGGGCTGCCCGCAACTTGAATCCACAGGTCTCAACCAGCTTCCAGGTTCATCAGGATCCGGTGACTGCCCGATGTACTCGAAGATATCGATCTCCGGGTTGACATTGAAGAAGCTCTCGTTGTAAAGCCAGGCTGCGGGAAACACACCCTGGCCACGAGGCATCCTGGCTCTGATCTCGATCACCACTTTTCCGTTCGACGACGGTGACAGCGAGTACTTGCCGAAGGTGGTGAGAACACCGGACAGATAATCCTGGCCGGCAAGGGCCGACCCATTGACGACAGGCACCGAGGAGGCGTCGTCCAGCACGTTCTTCTTGGCCGCCTTGATGACCAGGTAACCGTCATCTCCTGATTTCAGTAATTCGAACGGGCTCCAGGTGTCACGCAGGGCTGCATCGAATCCCAGGACGTCCAGGTAGAACTGACTCTCGTTGTTGATGATGATATCGGTGCTCGCCCGGCGCCATTCATAC
>JABDKN010000105.1 GCA_013002205.1 Granulosicoccus sp. | reverse complement strand
AAGGTGAACTCATGCCTCGCATCGGCAGTCCTGCGTTGCCAGTCCAGACGCGTGTGCCAGGAGATCGGCTTGAAGAATTCTCCGCGAGGTTCGATGGATTCTATGCGTATCAGCGTGAATCGGCGTACAAAGCTCCTGTCGTCTTCGAGATCCCTGGCCACTCCGATCAGGCCGAGTTGAATGGCAGCCTTGTCGTCGAACGCTGCACTTGGATCACGGAAATCATGGTACGCAGGTCGTAGTTGCAGTTCGGCGATGGGCGGACCTTTCTCTGTTTCATGGTACAGCACGCTGAGCCGCGCAGTGCCGTGCCCTGCATCCGGGGGTGCTGCCGGCGGGACAACATCGGGCTGGATGGTCCGTACACCCAGTCTGCTGCGTCGGGACAGAATCGTACGTTCCCGATCATTGCTGCCTTGCGCACTGGGATTCGACTTCAGTCTGTCATAGCGCTCGTAATCGGATAGCAGATCAAGTACGTTGGCCTGGCCCGCGGCATCCAGTACTGCCAGGGATTCATCCAGTCCATGCAAGTCAGTGGCTAGCGCCTCCAGGGCCATCCGGGCTTCGCCTTCGCTCATTCCTGCCCGTCGGGCACGCAGAGTCCGGATGGAGGAAGGAATGAACCGGCCTTGATCGGCCAAACCGACTGCTCGCAGAGCGCGGATGGTATCCACTGGAATCGTCCACAGTCCGAAGTCGTCCGTCAGCGGTGTCGACGGTCGCGCCACCTCCAACAGTGACAACAGATGGTAGGAACAGTTTTCACTGAAGAAAAAGTAGTCGAATTCACTGATCAGCATCTCATAGGCATGTCGAAGCACCAGGTCGACAGACCGCTTGTCCAGAATCAGCGGATATTCCCAGGTGTCGCGATTTTCTATCTGGCTGTATTCACGCAATTTCATGTGGTAGGGCAACATGCGGAACCTGCCCGGAAAGCCGCCACCCAGGCCTCGGATGGCGTAGGCTGCACTGGACACTCCCGGTGGTACTTCGGCTGCGAAGTTGATACTCATGTTTAACAGTCGCGATTCCTGGCGCTGCTCCTTTTTATCTACCCTGAGCAGTGTGTGACCGAATGCCGAAGACGGACTGTTCGGGTGCGCGGTTGGAAATACCAGCGTCAGCGTATCCGCGTCCAGGTAGTCGACGAAACGATCGAACTCCAGACAGTCACGATGGGGAAGCAGGTCAGCGTGCATTGCCAGTTGTTCTGTCAGCCAGTACCGCCTGGCAACGAATCGACAGTAGGCGGTAAGTCGCAACGGCGGCTTTGGTGTGTCGGAAAAGAAGGCGGCGAGCGTGGCCTCCAGTTCTGCCTCCGGGTCGCGTTTCCCATTGACGGACAGAAAGAAATGGGGGGCGTCCACCTGGCTCTTCCAGCTTCCGGCAAAGGTGGATTTATAGTGCAGGAAAGATCGCCATTGAGAGTCCGTGGCCAGATTCCTGTCACGCGCAGCGGCTAACAGCTTGGACAGTGCAGAATCTGTTTCATCATCTGCGGCGAGGGCCACAGCCTGGTCGTAGGCACCCTGGTTGGCAGCGAGACGCCATGCGGCCACGGTAGCGGTCGCACCCGCAGTCGTAGTTGGGGTCGCACCCGCAGTCGTAGTTGGGGTCGCAGTCGTACTCATTTGCTCTGCGGGCTGCACGCTGCTGGCATGAACGACCAGGCAGGCCGAGAAAATCAAGGTGGCCAGTACTTTGAACATGCGCATAGGAAGTGGCGCTTTACGCCACATGATGAATCACTGGCTGGGGAAAACGCGAAGGGCAGGGGCAACTCGGCGAGGTGTACCAAAAGTACCCGGCATTCACCCGTCGGGTACCTAGCCGACCTGCCACTGCCAGCATTGCCGGCAGGGCAGGTCGCTAAAAGGCCAATCTGTTGTCAGTTGACGGCGTATTTGGACAGGTTGCTGTCACTCAGCATGGCAGTTTCCATAGACCTTATGACACCGACGGCATCGCCGTCACCAGCAAACAAGCTGTCATAGTTCTGCTGCGCTACCTGCTGGAAGGCGGCACGGTCTTCATCTGCAATTCCCATCAGTTCAGCCAGGACATCGAGGTACTCGCCACCACCCTGGGCAATCTCTGAAGAGAGCTGGTCCATATTACTGGCCACGAATATTTCAGTGGCCTCTTCATTTTTCACCGTCTGCGTCGGGTCACACCCCATGAGACCACCACCGGTTGTCATGAATGTGGTGTTGGGAATGATGATGTTGTTCAGTAGTGCTGCGGCGATGTTCGATCCCTTACCGGATTTGCCATCCAGCACTTCGGCGCCGAGACCACAGCCACTGCCGGTTTCCTCAGCGTGAGCTACTGGAGCTGCCAGGATCAACAAGGTGGCGCTCAATGCCCCTGCGTGTATCAATGATCGTTTTTTCATGTCAGGAGTCTCCTTTATGATCCATTGGTGTGCAGGCTGTATTTAGCCAGCTCAGGGTCCGCTGCCAGAGTTGTGTCCAGCTTCTCGAGCCACTGGCTGTAATCGGCGTCGAGATCACTGAACAACTCGTCGTAGTTGAGTTGAGCCAGCTCGTAGAAGTGCTCTGCATCACTATCCTGCATCTGCATGAGCTGGGCGAGGGACTGAAGATGTTCGCCGCCACCCTGTGCCACGTCTCGAGCAATGTTGTCATAGTTGTTGGCAACGAACACGTTGCGCTGGAATTCGGCGGTTATCACCGTTTCCCCGTCGCAACCCAGGCTGTCGAAAGACAGGCCGAACAACTGGTTGAAAGAAGTACCGTTGGTGGTCGCTGCCATGACATGCGCAGCCAGTCCAGACTGGCCTGCGAATATCTGCTGGCCGAGTCCACATCCCGGCCCACTATCGGCGAGAGTTGCTCCGCTGGATGCCATCATCAGGGGCATCAGGAACAAGGGTAGTTTTCTGATCATCTCGTACACATCCCATGTTGTTGATTGAACACGAACTGCAATGATTGACCACACGGACAAGCGGTGTCAATACAACTGTAGAGTGAAGCAGTTGAAAGGGAACTTTCAAGCGGATTCTGGTTGGTTTTTACCTTATTTGCCTTGCGGCCGTCAATTCAGTGGCGAGTGTGTACCTGTTGCAACCGTCTGCGGCACACTGGCGAGGCGGGATCGGTAGCACGGGCAGGTAAATCACGCCGTTTTCAAGCTCCAATTGCGCCCGTTTGACTGGACTATGTATGACAACGTCGGATTATCGGGGCCGCCCGGTGGTGAGAATTTGGCGTTGTCATGAGTGGTCGAGGCTGGAGGGATCTTCGTCCGATCAGTCTGACGCCGTTAATGCAGAACTGGCCGGGTTTTCCGCCTGATGCCTGATCTGACTCAGTGTCAGGGTTGGCGTTATCGCTTCCGGGCTGATGAGGATGTGAATGAGCGCTGGCCGATCTGCCGCCAGTGCCAGTTCCAGCGCCGGTTCGAACTGTGCATCGCTGGTGACACGTGCACTGAAGGCACCGTACGCGGCCGCCAATGCAGCAAAATCCGGATTGACAAGCGTGGTCGACGATACTCTGCCGGGGAAATGTCTTTCCTGGTGCATCCGTATGGTGCCATACATTCCATTGTCTATGACCAATACCACAATACTGGTGCCCGCCTGCACAGCAGTACCGAACTCCTGCATGGTCATCTGGTAGCAACCGTCTCCGGCGAAAGCCACTACCTGGCGGCCGGGATGACAAAGTTTGGCGGCTATGGCCGCTGGCAGACCATAGCCCATGGAGCCTGAAGTCGGTGCCAGCTGTGTGCCGTGATGTTGAAACTTCCAGAATCTGTGTATCCAGCTTGCATAATTGCCGGCGCCGTTGGTCAGAATCGCTTCATCGTCAAGTTTTCCGGCCAGGCATCTGATGACATGCGACATCTGTACCTCACCCGGGGTAACTGGAAACTGGCCGGACCATTGCTCATACGCGGCATGTGCCTCGGCGACGTTCTGGCCACGCGCCGCAACCGGTTCCGGTGGGGACTCTCGGCCGAATGCGGATACGAACGCGTCAGGGCTGGCATGCACAGCAATGGTGGGTCGATAGACGCGGCCCAGTTCCTCGGCACCTGGATGTACATGCACCAGTTGTTGCTGCGGAGCAGGCACCGCGAGCAGGGAATAGTCCTGGGAGGGCATTTCGGAAAAGCGGCCGCCAAGCATCAGGATCAGGTCAGCTCGTTGCACACGTTCGCGCAGTAGCGGATTGATACCGATGCCGATATCACCGGCGTAGTTCGGGTGCGTATGATCGAACAGCATCTGCCTGCGAAATGAACAAGCCACGGGCAACTGCCAGTTTTCTGCAATCGATTGAAATTCCTGCACCGCCCGTTCACTCCAGCGTGATCCTCCGGCAATGACCAGCGGACTTCGACAGGAGCGCAGCAGGGTGGCGATGTCTTCCAGCTCCTGGACACCGGGATGAGTCTCCACCTGCTGCCATGCAGATACGGGCCTGCCGACAGCGAGTTGTGACAGGGCGTTTTCAGGCAGTGCCAGTGCGACCGGCCCCGGTCTGCCGGACGTGGCGACATGGAAAGCCCTGGAGATCATCTCGTCCATGCGTTCCGCATCATCGATCTCTGCAACCCATTTGACCGCGCTGCCGAGAAAGCGTCTGTAGTCAACCTCCTGAAAGGCTTCCCGTTCTCGGATACGTGTACTGATCTGGCCGATGAACAGGATCATGGGCGTTGAGTCCTGAAGTGCAATATGCAGCCCGGCGGTGGCATTCGTAGCACCCGGGGCGCGGGTTACCAGGCAGATGCCGGGTGTTCCGGTCAACTTGCCCCAGGCCTCAGCCATCATGGCAGCACCACCTTCCTGGCGGCACACGGTCGTGTTGATACTGCTGTCGTATAACGCATCCAGAACTGGCAGGTAACTTTCGCCGGGCACGCAGAACACCTGTTCAACCCCGTGATTCAGCAACGCATTGACCAGTAGTCGACCACCGGAGAGCGGCGTCGTCGAGGTATTGCTCATGAAATAAGTTTCCTGGTCCGTTTGACCTGTCGGGTTCGGTAACCTGCTCTGTGGTCGATGCCAGTGCAACTTCACAGCAGCATTCTCGCGCACGGTCGGCTCGGCAGAGCTTTAGCCAGTGTACTGGCTTCGGCCATTCCGCAGTAGCGTTATCATGCGTACTCCCGACTTTTCACGGACTGCAGCACTGATGACAGCATCGAATGACTCTGACCTGAGTACACACGACGCACAGGATGATGAACGCAATCAGTCGATACTGATATACGTCAACGGTGAGCTACGTCCTCGCGAGCAAGCCTGTGTCTCCGTATACGACAGCGGGTTCATGCTGGGTGACGGCATGTGGGAAGGGATGCGACTTCATGATGGTGTGTGGGTGTTTTTCGATGAACACATGGATCGCCTGTTTGGTAGTTGCAAGGCTGTGGCTCTGGATAGTGGACTGGATAGAGAGGGTGTGCAGCTGGCTCTGACGAAGACAGCGGACGCCAACGGTATGCGTACCGACGTTCATTGCCGCCTCATGGTGACCCGGGGAGTCAAGGACAAGCCGTTCCAGCATCCAAAGCTTTCCCGCAGTGGTCCCACATTCGTCATTATCATGGAGCACTCGAAGCCTTCTACCGGATTGCAGGGCAGGGGTATCAGGCTGGCTACCGTACCGCAAGTGCGCGGATTGCCGATGTCACAGGATGCCAAGTACAACTCGCACTCGAAGCTCAACTGCGTCATCGCCTGCCTGCAAGCTGAACAGGCAGGCGCAGACGAGGGGCTGATGCTGGATCCGCACGGTTTCGTCAACACGACCAATGCCTGCAATTTTTTCATCGTACGTAAAGGTGAAGTCTGGACATCGACGGGTGATTACTGCATGAACGGTGTCACTCGTCAGAAGGTCATCGACCTCTGCCGAGTCGGGGGCATTCCGGTGTTCGAACGCAATTACTCCCTGTTCGAGACCTATTCAGCCGACGAGGCATTCCTGACGGGCACATTCGGCGGGCAGACACCGGTCAGCGAAATCGATGGCCGACCAATTGGCAGTGGTAGCGGCCCGATCACGCGGCGTATCCAACAGCTGTACAAGTCCCTGGTGGAGGAACACGTACGAATCGCCAGGATCAGCGGATGAGAACTGGCCCACCACGCTGCAGCTGGATTTTTAGGGTATAGTTTTCCTCGTCAGTCAATCAACGGTTTATATGGATATGAACCCACCATGCCCCCACTGCCGGGCTGATGGCACGGATGTCATCAAATCCGGACGCTACTTTCGCGCCAACGAT
>JABDKN010000100.1 GCA_013002205.1 Granulosicoccus sp. | reverse complement strand
GGGATGAAGAGCTTTGTGCGCTGCTGGACGTGCCCATGTCGCTGCTGCCCGACGTCCATGATTCAGCCGCCAGCTTTTGTACGACGGACAAATCCGCGCTGGGTGTCGAACTGCCGGTCGCCGGGGTTGCCGGCGATCAGCATGCCGCCTCCATCGGCCAGGTGTGTTTCAAGCCCGGTATGGTCAAGAGCACCTATGGCACCGGTTGTTTCATGATGCTCAACACCGGCACCACGGCCATTCCATCGAGCCACCGGCTGCTCACCACGATCGCCTATCGACTCGATGGCATCACCACCTACGCCATCGAGGGCTCGATCTTCGTGGCCGGCGCGGCCGTGCAGTGGCTGCGTGACGGGCTGGGCATCATTCAGTCAGCCGAGGAGACGCAGGCACTGGCCATGAGCCTGGACGACAACCAGGGTGTCTACCTCGTACCTGCCTTCACCGGGCTGGGTGCTCCCTACTGGGACGCTGATGCGCGTGGTGCACTGTATGGACTGACGCGTGACTCCGGCCCTTCCGTCATTACCAGGGCGGCACTCGAATCGGTGTGTTACCAGACCATGGACCTGCTGAATGCCATGCGCGCCGACGGTGCCACCATCAACGCCGTGCGTGTCGATGGCGGCATGGTCGCCAATGACTGGCTCAGTCAATACCTGGCCAGCATTCTGGACATTGCCGTCGAACGACCAAGGCAGACCGAGACCACGGCACTGGGGGCCGCTTATCTGGCTGGCCTGCAGACCGGTGTCTACGATTCCCTGGATGAGCTGACCGGCAACTGGCAGGAGGAACATACTTTTCTGCCGGACATGGACGCCGACATGCGCACGCGGGTCACCGCTGGCTGGGCGGACGCCATACGACGTACTCTCTCTCACACTTGACCGTGCCAGTGGAAGATCGGTTACCACTGCTCGACAGCTCGAACCTGGCCAGTCAGGCTATCTGAAACTCACCTCCAGCGGACTCACCACATGCAAGCGTACTTCGTTCGAATCAAATGCCAGCTTGGCGAGTCCTATAATGTCGCCAACCGAATTGCCGAGCTGGAGATAGCCTCCGAGATTTATTCCACGGCCGGCTCATTCGACCTGCTGGTCAAGCTCTACCTGGAAGACGAGGTGGATGTCGGCCACTACGTCAACACGAATATCCACACGGTGGACGGCATCAGGGATACCGAGACACTGGTGACATTCCGGGCGTTCTGAGCCAGGACAGCGTTTGCATCTGTATCTTCAAAACTACTGCGGCCGCGACATCAAGTTCAACTCGAACTGCAACTGCAACGCAGAGTAGCGTGGCGCTTACTGGAAGTGATACCGGTAGTTGAGTCCGAGAGCCGTGTCATCACCCGCACGCCTTACCCCCGGCTGCGTGTCATGCGACACCGACAGGCTCAGCTCGTCGCCGCCGAGCACCCTGAAACCTGCACCCGCATCGACCTGCACACCGACGACCTGCTCCGGCCAGCTGTGCCCCACCCGGGCATTCAGGTAATAGCGTGGCGAACTGACCTGCGGAAAATCTGCATTGATGCCACCGCGGGACAGAGAGGCGCCCACTGAGACGGTCTGTGTTTCCGGCGCCAGCACCCTGTTCATGCTGCTGCGTTCTGACAGGACCAGTTCATCGGGCAGCGTGTCTTCCCGATCATGCTCGAGATGAGCGCCAATGACGCTTGTCGACCAGCTGTTGCTGCCGAAGCTGCCGCGCAGGCCAAACTCCACACTGCCGCCCAGTCCACGCGCCACTTTGTTCTGCTTCACCCGGGTATTGATCTCGGTCGCATCCGCCTGCACACTCACGAATTCCCGTCGTCCGAACTCCGTGTCCAGTCCCACGGAGATGCGCTGCTGCCTGGCACCGATGAACAGTTCCGGTGACAAGGTAACGGTTTCATTGAAGGCCGCTTCGGCCGACACCAGGCTGCGCTGCCGTGGCAGTTCCCTGGCATACGCGGCACTGCCATAGACCAGGTCGGATTCCTCGGCACTCTGAAACCCGGTGGTCAGCCGGACGCTCTGCTGCGCATCTGAGTAGTACAGTGACAGTGCGATGTCGGACAGCTCCTCACTGTCAGAGAGCGCATACCTGTCCGAGGAGAGTTGTCGCTGCATCAGCGCCAGCGACAGACCCAGCCCGGATCCGGCAAAGCTGTGGCGCACAGTGACACCGGTGTCGCGGATGTCCAGTCCACCGTTATTGCGACTCTGTACCGAGCCGCCGATAAAGCCTGGTCGTGCATCACGCAGGGAAACGTACTGTTCCTGCGCGACCAGCTTGTCATACGGCGTGGAACCATGTAACCAGGCACCCGGACGCAGCGCCTGCTGCGCCATGGCATATGCCTCACGATCATGACCCAGCTGACGCAATGCGAGGATGTGATTGCCAATGGACAGGGGGCCGCTGGCCTGCACCAGGCTTTCCAGGGCAGCGGTGTCCTTGTCCTTCAAGGCCAGTGCCAGCTGCTGCCAGGCAGGCGCCTGCAATCGCCTCTCGTGCAGCCGCGCCATGATCACCCTGGCGTGCTCATGTTGCTGAGTGGACATCAGCCAGGATATGGCCATGTCCTCGCGCCACAGATCCGCCGCCTCGTCTGTATCGTCGATGTTCTCGGTACTTTTGATGCCTGCGGCGCTTTCGATGCCCGCAGCACCTTCGACGTCCGCGGTACTATCGGTGCCCGCAGCACCTTCGACGTCCGCGGCGCTCTTGATACCCGCAGCACCGTCGACGCCTTCACCATCATCTGATCGATTTACAACCCTGGCACCTGTGACCAGGGTGTGCTCAGCCAGGTTGCTGCGGGTCGTACCGGTAACACCGGCCGTGTCCGTGCGCAACAGATGATTCACCAGTGTCTCATTGGCCTCTACCCCGGCGTAGCGTGCCGAGAGCCGACTGTACTGGCGCAGCAGCAGGGGCTGCTCCTGGACCGTGCCATCGACCAGCAGGGGGCGCAATTGCTGCAAGGTATACTGGCGCACCTTGCGAGCATCGGCACTGCGACCGGCGTATTCCAGCGCATCGGCATAGGTGAGCAACATGCCGTAATCCGATTCGATCTGATCGAGCAGCTTGTCGAACCAGACAAGACTGGTCGATGCTGCGCCCAGTTGCAGGTACCCGATGGCCATGGGCTGCCATAGCTCGGGGCTGTTGCCGGCGATGCGCTTGTAGGTATCGAGTGATTGCGTCAGATGCGCCTCATCCTGCTCTGCAATATCCAGCCACAGGCGTCCGGCAATGGCTTCCACATCCTCTGGTGCCAGCCGCAGAGCCCGATCATAGGACTGACGTGCGCCAGCAGCATCGCCAGCACGCAGACGCATGGCCGCTACCTGTGACCAGTAGGACGGTGTCTCCTGCAGTTTTCGTGAGTCGCGATTATCCGGCAAGAACTGCCCGAGCACTGACGAGTCGCCCACCTTGAAGGCCAGCCGCATCGTCGTCAGTGCGAAATGCGCACTGCCAGTGAAGTGCCAGAGACGCAGGGATTCCTCCATGGCCTGAAGATCGTTGCCATCCTCCTGCAGCATGGTCAGCAGGCGCTGGCCGACGAGTGTTTTCTGGTCGTTCTCTTCTATTGCATCGATGCGCGGCTTGACCAGCAGTGCCAGCCACGGCATGCGGTATCGCCAGCCGATCTCGGCCATGAGCCGCAGCTGGTAGTCACTGGCACCGGACAACTGCGTCCGGCCCTTAAGATGTTGTGCAACCCGAGCAGCCTCATCCTGGCGATTCAGGCGCCACAGCAATTCCATCCTGGCCAGTGTCGCGTCGCTGGAGTGTCCGAAGCGATCGACATATTCATCCCACGCAGCCAGACTCTGTGCATAACGGCTATGATGGTATTCATGAGAGGCCAGTGTGCGCAGCACGAAAGGCCGGGCTCCATGCAGAACCAGGATATCGCGCAGTGCAACCGACGCCTGCTCTGCCCGACCATCCAGTTCGTATAACGAGGTCAGCTGCACTACGTCATCGTTGCCCGGCTCTTCCAGCAGCGTGATCTCGCGCAGCGCGCTGGCGGCGATGCCGGGGCGCAAGGTCAGTTCGGCCAGGCGTACCATTTCACGCAGTGCGGTGAGGCGCTGGGCGCGGGTCATCAACCTGCCAGCGTCGTCGCCGGGTACCGGTTCGGCGCGTGCCAGCACGGGTTGTTCCAGACGTCCCTGCCAGTTGCCACTCGGGCTGCGGCCTGCCAGCCACTGCCAATGTGCCAGTGCTTCGTCCGGCTTGCCATTCCACTCACTGATACGCGCCAGGTTCTCCCGGTCCTGTGTCGAATGAGGATGACGCTCCACCAGCTGCCCGGCCCAGCGATACGCCAGGGGGAGATTGCCGACTGCCAGTGCAAGCTCTGCCTGCAGGCGGGCGGCCTCGCCATCACGTGGCCTGAGCGCCAGCCGCTGCGTATTCCAGTGCAACGCCTGCGAGTGTTCCCCCAATTGCCGGGCCAGGGAAATACCCTGGCCCAGCAGCGCAACGTCATCGGGCATGGTGCGAATACGCTGTTGTAACCGTGCGTATGCATCCTCGCTGCGACCGGCGGCCATCAGCAATGACTCGATCTCCTGCTGCAGCAGCCTGCGCTCCTGTGGTCCGACCGTATTGCTGCCAGTGTCATTGAGCAGGGCATCCAGAAACACGGCCGCCTCTGCAGGTTTGCCCGCCGCCTCTGCCCAGCGCGCAGCCAGTGGCAGCCAGTGCGCGGATTTTTCAGGCTCGTCGACAGCG
>JABDKN010000099.1 GCA_013002205.1 Granulosicoccus sp. | reverse complement strand
CATGGCGCCCGTGCCAAGGGATGGCGAAACGCTGGGTGAAGTCATGTTTCGCGGCAACGTCGTGATGAAAGGGTATTTCCGCAACCCTGAAGCCACCCAAGAAGCATTTTCGGGCGGCTGGTTCCACTCTGGTGATCTGGGTGTGATGCATCCAGACCGCTACGTGCAGCTGAAAGACCGATCAAAAGATATCATCATCTCGGGTGGCGAGAATATTTCCACAATAGAGGTGGAAGAAGTGCTCTATCGCCATCCCTCCGTCGAGATTGCCGCCGTTGTTGCTTTGAAAACTCGGTTGCTGTCGTCGTCAATGAATGGGCATGCACATTACCCGGGAAGTCCGTTGCCCGCGTCGACAGGAAATTAGATATTCGCAAGCAGTGCCCCGAGAAGTGCCTCCGGTGCGTCCTCGTGAACGATATGTGCGGCGTTGGGCACAGTCATCAGGCTATCCGCCGTCAACAGTGTGCGCAACTCGTGACCTTGTTCTACCGGGATGAACGTATCCAACTCACCCCAGATCAGATGGACAGGAAAGTCGCACTTGCAGTATTTGCTTAGATATGCGAAATCATAGGCGTGTACAGCTGGTCTGCCGTTTGAGGAAATTGTGGACGGATCACAGATCGAACCTGGAAGGCAGGATAACCACATCGCGAATAGTGACGCCACGAGAACGGGTCAGCATGAAGATGATCGCATCCGCCACCTCGCTCGCCTCCATGAGGCTTCCCGAATTCTTTGCCTCTTCAAGTTTTTCAGGTGGCCAGTCGGCGAGCAGTGCACTGATGACGGGACCGGGAGAAACAGATCCGATACGAATATTGTGCTTGAAGACCTGGCGACGCACTGTCTGTACAAAGCAGTTGATCGCCCACTTGGATGATGCATAGACGGGCTCCCAGGGTGTGGGAAAGTGCGCCGCGAGTGAGCTCGTCACCACGATATCGCCGATACCGCGTTCGATCATGTGTGGGAGAACATCATGCACATTCTTCATCACCACATTGATATTCAGATTGAGCATCCTGTCAATCGCGTCCGATTCAGCGTCCACGAGATCACCCCCGACATATAAACCGGCATTGGCGTGAAAAATATCGAGATGCCCCGTTCTTTCCAGAATCAACGGTAGCAACGATGCGCAGCTTTTGGCATCGAGCAGATCCATGTGCAGTGGTATCACCTTGTCACCGTGACTGTCGTGCAATGAATCGAGCGAACTCCTGTCGCGATCGATCAGCACCACTCGAGCGCCGGATGCGATCATCGCCTCGGCGCTGGCCAGTCCGATACCCGATGCGGCACCGGTCACTGCTGCAATTTTTCCTTCCAGTTTCCCGGACGTCGGCATCCTTTTTACCCTCCGTACAACAGACACATGGATATGATCGGTCTCACAGCAGCGTACCGGTGTCGACGGGACCTATCGAGGCCAACACCGTCAGTTGACAAGTCTCACACAGTAAATGGGCGGCAAGTGGGCTGACAACAACTCCCATTGTTCACCGCCATCACCGCTGACCCACAATGCACCGGTCGTCGACCCCATCGCCAGTGTCCTGCCGGTATCGTCCACAGCCAGCCCGTGCCGGTAGATAAGGTCATAAGCCTTGCCTTGAGGTAGTCCACCGGATAGGGTTTCGAAAGTCTGTCCACCGTCCCGGGTACGCGTCACCACCAGCTTACCGTCTACCGGATACCGCCATTCATCCTTGACGGCTGGCACGAACCAGGCTGTCTCGGGATCATCAGGGTGCACGGCAACGGCAAATCCGAAGGCTGATGGCTTGATGCCTTCCTGGCGTTGCCATCGACTTTCACCAGGCTGCCATTTGAAGATACCGCAATGATGCTGACTCCACATCTGCTCCGGGTCCGCTGCACAGCGCACGACACAATGAGGATCCTGGGCGTCCGGGGTGTCCTCAGGCTCATCCGGATTGAAATCATAGAACATGCCGTGCGCCATCTGCGCCCAGCTCTGCCCGCCGTCGCGCGTTCGCCAGACGCCACCGCAGGAAATTCCCAGCACCAGATCGTCGGCGTTTGCAGGGTTCAATTCGATAGAATGAATACCCGGGTAGTCGTACCCTCCCCCACACCACTTCGCTCTTTCCGGCATATCCCACAGTGGTCGGTTCAACGCCCAGCTCGCTCCGCGATCCGTACTCTTGAAGAGCCCACCGGGGATGGTTCCGCACCAGAGGGTACCGGGCTGATCGACCCCGCCCGCCTGCAGCGTCCAGATCTTCTCCAGAGACCAGGGGATTGGAATCTGGCGCATCGGGCACAGGGTGTCCGGTACGTCATCGGGCTTTTCCGGATATCGCGGCGCATCCAGTTCCTCCCAGTGTTGTCCCTGGTCATCGGAGCGGTGCAATTTGGTACCGAAATGCCCGTGTTCAACCGCTACATACCAGGTGCCGTCGCGCCTGTCCGGCAACAGCATCGGTATCGGGTCCCCGAGGAATGTTTCACTGACCGCTTGCCAGCCCTGATCATCGCGAGTGTAAGTGAACAGACCTTTGCGCGTTCCAATCAGAAGATTCATGTATTGACTCCTTTTGCGATTAGCTCAGCTACTGGCTAGTTTCCCCTGCTACGCTGTCGGGAGAGCCCGGGTAATCATCCACCAGAGAGTGCCTGCACGACGAACAGCTTCGAATCCTCGGCAACAGGATCGGAAAGGCCCTGCCTGTCGGTGATCGACTGTCCGTCGACCAGCAGCGCTATGTGGGTACGAGCGGCACCGGTATCATCCAGCAGGTAACCACGCAGCCTCGGGTATTGCTCGAATACCTGGCCGAGCACCTCATTCACCGTCGTGCCGTTGGCCGCAACTCTCTCCACGTCGACATGCCGGCGAAGGTTCTGGGTGAATACAACGGTTGCCATATGACTGCTTCCGGTGCTGATGAATGACGATCAGTTTACTCCTCTTTGCCGGTCACGAAAGCCGGTTCAGGCAATCGCATCAGCCAAGTCGCCATCGCTGTCATATTCCACCGCCCCCTGTGGCTCGATGCGCAAGGCCCGCAGCGCATTCAGTATGACAGCAACATCGATCAGTTCCTGTAACAGGGCACCCTGTACCGGCGTAAGGTAGCCAAATGCGGCTGCCAGCATGCCTGCAACGGATAAGCCGATTCCAGCAAACACGCTTTGCAGTGCAATACGGCGCGAACGACGCGCAATCTCAAGCCCCGGCAGCAGGCGATTCACCTTGTCTACCAGCAGCACCACATCTGCCGCTTCAGCCGACGCGGCAGCGCCGCGCGCGCCCATGGCAACGCCCACGTCGGCCGCCGCCAGCGCCGGCGCATCATTTACCCCGTCGCCAACCATCATGACCGGACCATTCTTGCGTTCGGCCAGCACCAGAAGCACCTTCTGATCCGGCGTCAGTTCAGCGCGTATACCATCCAGCCCGAGCCCCTCTGCGATACCCTGCGCCACATCCCGACGATCACCGGTTGCCAGCAGGATTCGTTCGACACCCTGTTGCCGTAATCCTTCAAGAAACTCCCGGGTTCCCGAACGAAGCGCATCTGCCATCACGAAATGGGCAACCAGATGACCATTCACCGCCAGGGCAACCAGTACCTCACCCGGATCAAGCGCGCGGTTATCGATGCGTGGTCCGGTCGACCTTGACAGCACGAAATCAGCCCCTCCAACCAGCACCTGCGCATCATTCACCTTGCCTGATACACCATCGCCTGGAAACTCGACCGACTGCTGAGGAATCGGCAGAGTCAGCTTGCGTTTTTTCGCCGCAGCAACGATTGCCTGGGCAACCGGGTGCTTCGATGCCTGCTCCAGAGCAGCTGCCAGCCCCAGAACCTCGTCGGCACTCATGTCCGTATGCCGGTCGATATCAATGATCCGCGGACTGCCGACGGTGAGCGTACCGGTCTTGTCCAGAATCAGGGTACGAATCCGTGCCAGGGTTTCCAGAGGTCGCGCTCCCTTGATCAGTACACCGAAATGCGCGGCTCGCGACAGGCCTGCTACCAGCGCCACCGGCACTGCCAGGATCAGTGGACACGGGGTAGCCACCACCAGAACGGCGACTGCCCTGATAGGATCACGTGTGAACCACCACGCTGCGACTGCAATTGCGACTGTCACGACCAGGAACAGCAGTGAATAGCGGTCGGCCAGGCGCGACATCGGAGCCTTGGATGCCTGCGCCTGCTCGACCAGGCGGACGATACCGGCATAGGTGCTCGCCGATGCCGGTCGCAATGCCCGCAGATCGAACGCCTCGCCAACGTTCGTCGATCCGCTCATGACTTCCTGCTCCGAGTTCAGTCGTACCGGCATGGACTCTCCGGTGAGTGCCGACTGATCGAGCATCGCACTGTCACTTGCCACCAGGCCATCCACAGGGGCTATGTCCCCCTGCCGTATCAACAGGAGATCACCCGTATCGATGTCATCCAGCGCAATCTCTTCCAGGGCGCCCTGACTGTAGCGCGTTGCACTGCGAGGCACACGTGATAGCAGTGCACGCATCTCCCGCCTGGCCCGACCCTCGGCAAAACCCTCCAGAAAGGTGCCCCCGGAGTACATGACGGCAACAACCGATGCGGCGAGCGTCTCGCCGAAGACCAGCGCTGCAGTCATGGACAAGGCTGCGACGATGTCCAGGCCAAATTCACCGCGTCGCAGGCTGCGAACGATTTCCACCATCAGGGCGACGAGTACCGGCAACACGCTCGCAGTCCAGAGAACAGTCGCCAGATCGTGCCGTGCCAACAGCAGCGCGCTCAATCCCAACAAGAGTCCGGAAAGCGAAAGCACAAGGAATACGATCTTCAACCGGGTACCCGGCTCCTGTTCCATCAGCCACTATCCACCTGATCTTGTTCGATCATTTGCCTGGCTCATTGCGCGCAGTGCCCAAGTAGGCGAGAATCCCTGCAATCTCCGTCCCGTGTCGCGTCACATAAACAGGTATCAGCCAATGAGCAACGAAGTCTATATCATCGATGGTGCGCGCACGGCAATCGGCACATTCGGCGGATCCTTGTCTGGACTGACACCCACCTTACTGGCCAGTCTGGTGACTCGCGAAGCGATGACTCGAAGCGAAGTGGACCCCGGCCAGATCGGTCATGTGGTATTCGGTCACGTCATCAACACAGAACCTCGCGACATGTACCTGTCGCGCGTCGCTGCCATCGATGCCGGAATCGATCAGCAGACACCGGCCTTGACGGTAAACCGCCTGTGCGGATCCGGTGCCCAGGCGATCGTCTCAGCTGCACAGCACCTCATGCTCGGTGATGCCGAGCTGGCAATTGCCGGTGGCAGCGAGGTCATGTCACGCTCTCCCTACGCTGTGCAGGCAGCTCGCTTTGGTCAGAAGATGGGTAATGCTCCCATGATCGACATGATGCTGGGTGCTCTGTCTGACCCGTTCGGTGCCGGCCACATGGGTGTGACCGCGGAAAATGTGGCAGCTGAAAACGACATCTCACGACAAGTGCAGGACGACTTTGCTGCGGAAAGCCAGCGTCGAGCACTGGCGGCAATTGAAGCCGGCCATTTCAAGAGCCAGATCGTAACCGTGGAAATACCGTCACGCAGGGAAACCATAGCCTTTGATACGGACGAACATCCCAAGCCGGGAACCACGGCTGAGAGCCTGGCACGTTTACGCGCAGCCTTCCAGAAAGACGGCAGCGTCACTGCAGGCAATGCCTCGGGTATCAACGATGGCGCAGCGGCCATGGTACTGGCCACCTCGGACGCCGTGCGCAAGCATGGACTGAAGCCTCGCGCCAGGCTGCTTGGCTACGCTCACGCCGGTGTCCGGCCCGATATCATGGGCATCGGCCCGGTACCTGCGGTCACGAAGCTGCTCGAGAAACTGGGCATGACACACCAGCAGTTCGACGTGATCGAATCCAATGAAGCATTTGCCGCTCAAGCCTGCGCGGTGAACAAGGCACTGGGCTTGAACACTGACAAGGTCAATCCGAATGGTGGAGCCATCGCACTGGGTCATCCGGTCGGTGCCACAGGTGCCATCCTGACCATCAAGGCGATGTATGAGCTGGAGCGCAGCGGCGGCAAACTTGCACTGGTGACCATGTGCATTGGTGGCGGCCAGGGTATTGCGCTGGCCGTTGAACGCGTGGACTGACCGGTCCTGGCTACAATTTACCGCTCGTAGCAGGTTCACTGCAGAATCCACAGAACCAGCGAAATCGATCCGACGCTGGTGACACACGGTACGTCGAGCATCCCTACACGACTCTATCCTGTTGCTGCCCCAGCTTGTCTTCATCACTTGCACCGGAAACGCTCGCCAACCCGTCTGCGGATCCACCAAACGATTTGTCCAGCCATCCGCGATTCTCGGAAATAATCGTCGCCTCGATCCGGTTAACAAACAGAGAATAGGCATCTTCAGACTGGTAAGGCGCTGCTCGTGTCAGATACAGATGCTTTTCGAACTTCAGCGCTTCGGCGGTAGAACGGTAATCCATCCATTGATCGCGAAACTGGAACAGAGACAGAACGCCTGTGGATACGGCAGCAATTGCACCGATCAGTGCGACCAGAATGCGGGTGGATGGATTCGCGGATGACAGGGAGATGACAGGAATCGCGGTCGCTGCCAGCAAGGTTACGAGTTGCAGGCGGTAATACCATCGTTTGTTGAAGGCACTCTTGTCGCCGTACCAGGTCAATTGATCATCCACCCTGGTTCGTATGTAGTCGGCTGGCGACAGGTAGTTCAACGCCTGGTCCACTCTGCTGCTGTCCATGAATCGATAGTCGTTGTGGGTTGCCGATATCCGTCAGTGGATGGTACGTACCGTAATTTGTCAATCTATTGACTCGGTACTCGATGACTGCAGCTCATTCCAGTATGGATAGGGCTGATAATTTCAGGGTCCGTGTACCCGGACAGCCAGCTTACATGGTCGCTTTCCGAGCCAAACCAATCAGGCGTATCATCCCAACTATACTGAGTTTGATCGTCGGGAACCACATTGCGGGTCGGTGGATCAAGCTCGGCTACAAGACCTGTCATCCGGTAGACTCGATGTCCAACTCCGGTGATCGCGAGTGGAGCGGGTTCAACAGTGCCTGCAGGGTGGATAAGTCGGTTTCATGCATCGCTGCAAACGCTGCTCAGCATGCGTCTGGGCAAAGATGTCCGCATCTGGCGTGACGATAAACTGCAGGGTAATGATCACTTTGCTGACGAGATAGTGGAGCAGTTCGGCCAGACGGCAGTACTGGTATCCGTGTTGACTCCACGCTATTTGAATTCTGAGTGGTGTACGCGTGAGGTGAAGGAATTCTGCCAGCACGCTATCGGAGATGTCGGTCTGTTCGTTGATCGCAAGGCACGTGTATTCAAGGTACTGAAAACACCGGTGGATACCGAGGCGAGGTTACCACCCATCATGCGCAAGCTTCTCGGCTATGAATTCTTCACCGTGGAGGACGGCGTACCGATGGAACTGGACGCAGTCTTTGGTGAACGGTTTGGCCAGGATTTCAATGAACTTTGACAATCGCAGCAATTCGCCAGCATTGATAATGGTGATGAATCCCGACGGTCTGCAGTCTTCTCCGCAAGTAATACCGGTCGGGGAATCACGCAGAATCAACGGGGCGGTCAACCAACCGTGGATTGCACGAAGCCTGCCTGATGGCCATGTTCGGCACACGGGGGCTGTAGGTGAATCGCCGACCGTATTCAGGATCGATCCAACTGATTGACAGCCTTTCATCCGCTACCAGAGACTCCTGACCGCTATGACAGCCAGAGAACGAGCACAACGTACAGGCCCTCACCGTATTCTGACACTGGATGGTGGGGGCATTCGAGGTGCATTGACCATCGAGATCCTGGCCAAGGTGGAATCCATCACCCGGGACAAAGGCTATGAGACGCTATCGGATTACTTCGACTACATTGCAGGCACCAGTACCGGAGCCATTCTGGCTACCGGTCTATCGCTGGGCTGGACCGTGGACAAACTCAGGGGTTTTTACGAAGAACATGGTCAATCCATGTTCGACAAGGCCTTTCTGTTGAGAAAATTTCATTACAAATACGATGATGATCACTTGAAGAGCGTCCTGCAGGCGCAAATGGGCGACATGACGCTTGGCAGTGATCAGCTGAAAACACTGTTGATGCTGGTCATGCGCAATGCCACCACGGATTCACCCTGGCCACTATCCAATAACCCGAATGCACTGTTCAACTCGACCGTACTGAAAGACTGTAATCTGGACATCCCTCTGTGGCAGCTGGTGCGCGCCAGTACAGCTGCACCGACGTTCTTTCCGCCGGAGTGCGTAGCCGTGGGCGAGCAGGTCTTCATCTTCGTAGACGGTGGAGTAACCTGCTACAACAACCCGTCCTTTCATACATTCCTGATGGCCACCACCGAGCCGTACAGGCTCAACTGGCCAGTCGGAGAAGATCAACTTCTGCTGGTGTCCATAGGTACGGGCAGCAGCCCGGTGGCCAACGCCGGTCTACTGCCCGGTGACATGAACCTGTTATACAACGCGTCGACCATTCCTTCGGCGCTGATGTTTGCGGCAGCCAATGAACAGGATTTTCTTTGCCGGGTATTCGGCAATTGCCTCTCAGGCGCTGCAATCGATCAGGAGATCGGTGATCTATGCAGCGCCAAAGGGTCACTATGCCGCGGACCGGTGAACCCTAAACTGTTCACCTATGTTCGCTACAACGCCGAGCTTTCGCGATCCGGCCTCGATGCCCTGGGTCTCGATGAGCTGGATCCTGCACAAATGCAGAAAATGGATTGCGCGGAGAATCTCCAGGGTCTGCAGAGCATAGGTAAAGCGGTTGCCGATCACGATGTGCGAACGGCACATTTCGAACGGTTCTGACGTGACCGTTGTCAGATTGCAATCTCCTTGCATACTGGCCGATCGCTGAACACACTTGTCCGGTACTTAGCGGCGAGCGTCACTCGCCCGCCGCCATGCACCGCATTCAGGCAGTAGTTCCGTGGGGCAACACCACCGCACCTGGAGTCACTACGCCTGCGTCCGGATCATCGAAAATGGACCGGTCCAGCTTGCCTTCGCTTTTAGCCACGATAGCCGAAACGACGCCATCCCCCGAGACATTCACGGCAGTGCGCACCATGTCCAGCAGACGATCTACTCCCAGGATCAAACCGATGCCCTCCAGTGGCAAACCTACCTGGGTGAACACCATCGAGAGCATGATCAATCCGACACCCGGAACGCCTGCCGTACCCACAGAGGCGAGCACGGACATCACGATGACAGTCAGGTAGCCACCGAGACCTAACTCGACACCGTAGATATTGGCGATGAAAACAGTCGCCACACCCTGCATGATGGCCGTACCGTCCATATTGATGGTCGCACCAAAGGGCACTGTGAACGAGGCAACTGAACGGTCAACGCCAAGTCGCTGCACGACCGTGCGCAGGGTCACCGGGATGGTGGCATTCGAGCTGGAGGTGCTGAAGGCAAAAACCTGTGTGTTTCGCATCTTCATGAGAAACGTCATCGGATTGAGTCCCGAGAACACCATCAGTGTCGCCTGCAGTGTCACGAACAGATGTAACAGCAGTACAAAAATCAATACCACGACGTAACCGATCAATTGCACGAACAGATCCAGCCCCAGCTGGGCCATTGCCTTTGCCAGCAGGCAGAAAACCGCATACGGTGCAAGTGACATGATGATGCCGACCATCTTCATCATCACTTCATTGGCTACCTCCACACCGGCGATCAGGTTTTCAGCTTTCTTCCCGACCATGAGCAGGCTGATGCCGACGAGGATCGAAAAGAATATGATCGACAACATCTCCCCTTGAGCCATCGCCGAAATCGGATTGCTGGGAACGATATTGATCAGCACCTCGGACAGTGCAGGTGCCTCTGCGCCCTCAAAGGTGGAGGCGCTTTCCGCGTTCAAACCCTTGCCAATTCCGAAGACGCCTGCAACTATCAGGGCGCTGGCAATCGCCACAGCGGTTGTCAGCATGTAGAGCACAAAGGCTTTGGACCCGATGCGCCCCAGCAAGCGAATGTCACCAATCCCGCAGACACCACTGATGAGGGAGAGCAGCACCAATGGAACCACTAACATTTTCAATGCGTTAACGAAAATCTTCCCGACGATGTGGAACAATCCGTCGACGAGATAGAACTGAATGAACGAGCCTTCTGCAGCGAGTCCGAGCACGTTGATGCCCAGGCCCACGATGATGCCCGCCGCCATAGCCAGCAGGACCTTGGTGGTTAGATTCATGTATCTTTACGCTCTCTGGTGACGGGCCATCAACGTTACGTATCGCGCGAGACACTTAAGTTGTGCGCACCACGTGACGTTGCTGAAGTTACCCGGGCATACAAGCATGCACCTATTCTGGCGATGATGGAAGGCAGTCAGTCGTTAACGAAACGATAAAATACGCGTTCGCAGAGACTCACGACGAGCACCCCGACTGCGAGTTGTAAGTTCCATGGCGGCAGGGTAATATTTTGAGGCTGCCTGGCCTTGACCATGTCGATGGCTGGCGACGCGCATCGCTCTCACGTGAAGACCACTCGGTCGGGAAGGTAAGCTATTGAAAACCATGATCAAGACGGCGCTTGCGAGCCTGTTTACGCTCACCTTCTGCGCACTGATACAGCCGTTGTACGCTCAATCCTCAGGTTCACTTACCGGCACGGTTACCGGCACCGTCACCGTCACCGGCACGGTTCAGACTTCTGAATTACAACGGATAGTTGACAGTGGCACGCTGCGTGTCGGTGTCAATCCGAACTTCGAGCCTTTCTCCTTCATTGGCGAGGGCAATGCGCGAATTGGCGTCGATATCGACATTGCCGGTCAGTTGGCGGAGGCGCTCGGGGTAGAACTTGAGGTGGTAGCTCCCGATGAATTCTCCAAGCTCATCCCTATGCTTTTGGATGGCGACATCGATGTAATACTGGCCGGAATGAGTATTACTTTCGAGCGCGCCAAACAGGTGGCTTTCACCGATCCCTACTTCGACACGGGCATGTCGCTGCTGATGCATGTAGGCAGTTCCGCCAGGCTTGGCATAGCGAATTTGAACGATTCAACGGCATTGGCCAGTACATTGCAGGCGAGGAATACCGAAAATCAATTGAAGATCGCCGTGACGGTGGGCAAAGCGCCTGCTCTGGAGGCTGTGCGGCAGTTTCCGGAAGCAAACATCATCAGTTATGCGACCAACGAAGAAGCGGTGCAGGCGACTGCCGAGGGAAAGGCGAACCTGATGCTTCACGACGAAATATTTCTTAAACTCTGGTATCAGAAGAATAAACTCACCGCGCGCCACCGACTCAAAGTACTCGATCCCCCGATCAAGCCGGATTTTTATGGAATTGCGTTGCGCCAGGGTGATGCGGACTGGCTTCAACTGCTCAATGTTTTCGTGCGGGAATTGCGCGCCAATGGCCAGGTACACGGATACCTGGGGGAATACCTGCCGAGCATGACCGTGACGGAGTCGTCCGGCAGCGCGATTCCGGTCTTCGATCTCGGTGACATGGAATAACTGCTCGCCTGTTCAAGTAGTTGATTGACTCCGGCGGATTCCACTCCGCCCGGTGCAACTGATAAGTGCCCGGCGTCAAGGCAGGTAAACATCCCGTACATAGACTGGAATTGAAATGACGGCAGCCAGTACCTCTGACCCGTCGAACAGGGACTGAAATTCAGGGATGGAGGATTCGAATTCGGCGCTACCTGCCAGCATTTTTCCGTTTTGCCTGCTCATGGCAAGTTCACTCAGCTGGTCATAGCGATAGATGCGATGAAATTCCGGTTCAACCGCGGAATAGGGCCTGGTCTCAGCGCCCTTGGTCCAGACACGATTGCCGGGTTCGTATGACAGATCAAAAGACAATTCTCCGCCACCGTCCGGCCTGATTACCCAGGACTCGGAAATGACACGGTTTTCGCCGATACCGCCTGCGGATTCTGCAGTGTGTGCAACCTGCGCAGTCACAGAGTTACCATATGGATCTGTTAGCGGTGCAGTTTCAAATACGCGCGTGATGAAGGCTCGTACGCCCGGAATACCTTCTTTGCGTGCGTAGCTGACGAACGCCGCCGCCCGGTTGGCCTGGTCGGATGCCGGATTGCCTTCGGCGTCGAGAATCAACAGACGATCCATCAACGCAACAAGCAGGTTGCTTCCGGCAACAGGCCCCTGCGAAAGCGTCACCGGACTCCACTCATCGGGAAGCCACTGCTCCAATGCTGCATCGTCAACCTGAAACCCCAGTACCACACGATTTTCAATGGTCGTACTCACCAGCCTTTCCGCATGGACTGCACCGGATACTGTCAGAAAGCTCGTCACACAAATAATGGCAACCCAGGATTTTCTCGAACGCATCGTCACGACTCCCACAGATTCACGAATGACATAACCTTGTTTGTTCATGCCGTTCCCGTTGAACAATGCCAAGTCATCGCCCGATGCACAATGATATGCGTCAACGCCAAAAACCTGGGAGTGTGAGGGCACTCTGCAAGCGCTCGCGAAGGTACGTGTACGCAATCAAAAGAAGGCGTATCCGTCCGGACGATTCGATATTCCGGATGCCAGAATATACGCGCCATGAGCGTATAATTTTTGTATTACCCTGCCGATGGAGCAAGCTTCTTGTCAAACGCAGTCGCCACCTACCCTGACCTGAAAGCCAAGACCGTCGCCATCACTGGCGGTGCCAGCGGTATCGGTGCGGCGATCGTCCTGGCCTTTGCCGAGCAGGGTTCGCGAGTGGTCTTCTTCGACAAGGACATGAATGCCGGCCCCGTGCTGGCGGATTCGCTGGGCAATGACGTTCATTTCGTAAAACTTGATTTGACTGATGCAGATGCGTTGTCCTGCCGGTTCGCCGAAGCAGCAGCTGAATTCGGGGCATTTGATGTGCTGGTCAACAATGCCGCACGCGATGATCGTCACGACATCGGATCGGTTACTCCGGAATACTGGCGTGAACGACTGGCAGTGAATCTGGACCACCAGTTCTTTGCCACTCAGGCAGTGATACCCGGCATGATTGATAAGGGGGGTGGCTCAATAGTGAACATGAGCTCCATCGCCTGGCGGATCGGCCTTGAGAATGCGCCAGCCTACGTGGCTTCCAAGGCAGCGATTGAAGGACTCACGCATGCCCTGGCGAGAGATCTGGGCCCATCGGGTATTCGGGTCAATTGTCTGCTACCGGGATTCGTTCGCACCCAGCGACAGCTGGACAAGTGGCTGACACCTGAACTTCACGAACAGATCCTGCGGAACCAGTGCCTCAAGCAATTGATCGAGCCACCGCAAATTGCCGCCATGGTCATCATGCTCGCGTCCAGCGCATCACAGGTGGTTACCAACCAGACACTGGTTGTCGATGCCGGCTGGTCCTGATTCGTTCGACCTTGCTCCGGCTGTCATCAACCCGGATCAGCCGATAGCAAACCATTCCCGCTGCGGCATTTGCGCGAAGCCGGATACTGAGTGATACTGGTCAGTACTGAGTGATCACAGTTCTATCGTTGCCAACGCGGACGAGTCATGAAGCGTCCGTGCCAATCGATACTTCGCTTGGATTTGCACAACCATCACGAGATGCAACTACATGAGTGCTAAGAAGCCTGCCGGTTCATCTGGCGACAGTCATCGATTTCGCAGTCAGGAGTGGTTTGCCGATTCTCACCGCCCCGACCAGACGGCGCTGTACCTGGAACGCTATGCCAATCACGCCTATACCCTGCGCGAGTTGAGATCGGGTAAACCGATCATCGGCATCGCGCAGACCGGCTCGGACCTCTCCCCCTGTAACCGACATCATCTCGAACTGGCCCAGCGGACACGCGATGGCATCATCGAGGCTGGCGGAATTCCCTTCGAGTTTCCGGTGCACCCCATACAGGAAACCGGTCGACGCCCAACCGCCGCGCTGGACAGAAACCTTGCCTATCTGGGCCTGGTGGAGATCCTGCACGGCTATCCGATCGACGCCGTCGTACTGACCACCGGTTGTGATAAAACCACGCCCGCCTGTCTCATGGCAGCCGCAACCGTGGACATTCCCGCCATCGTACTGTCAGGTGGCCCGATGCTGGATGGCTATCTTGACGGCGACCCGTTGATTGGCTCGGGTACACACATCTGGCGTATGCGCCGACGGCTGGCGGCAGGGGAGATTTCCGAAGAACAGTTCATAGAAGGCGCGGCCAGTTCCGCACCATCCATCGGTCACTGCAACACCATGGGTACCGCCTCGACCATGAATGCAATAGCCGAGGCACTCGGCATGTCACTGACCGGCTGTTCTGCTATACCTGCGCCCTATCGGGAACGGCGGGAAATGGCGCTGGAAACCGGTCGCCGCATTGTCGCCATGGCCTACGATGATCTCAAACCGTCGGACATCATGACACGAGAGGCCTTTATGAATGCCATCGTCGTCAACTCGGCCATAGGAGGCTCCACCAATGCGCAGCCTCACCTGACCGCGATTGCACGACATGTGGGTCTGGATATTACACCGTCGGACTGGCAGGAATTTGGTCACAAGGTTCCCTTGCTGGTGAACATGCAGCCTGCTGGCAAATACCTGGGTGAGCGCTTTTTTCGTGCCGGTGGGGTACCTGCAGTGATGTGGGAGTTGCATCAGGCAGGAATGCTGCGTGCTGCACCGACAGTCACCGGACGGTCCATGCTTGAAAACCTGGATGGTGCCGAGAGTCATGATCGCGAGATGATTCGCTCTATTTCCACTCCATTGGCCGAGAATGCCGGATTCGTCGTCATGACCGGTAACCTCTTCGACACCGCCATCATGAAGACCTCCGTGATCACGGACGACTTCAGGAATCGGTATCTGAGTACTCCAGGCTCCGAAGGCGCCTTCGAGGGTCGCGCAATCGTCTTCGACGGCTCCGAAGACTACCATGATCGCATCAATGACAGTGCCCTGGACATTGACGAGCACTGCATACTCGTGATTCGCGGCTGTGGGCCGGTTGGCTGGCCAGGTTCAGCTGAAGTGGTCAACATGCAGCCGCCAGATGCGCTGATTCAGAAAGGCATCATGAGCCTGCCTACCATTGGTGACGGGCGACAATCGGGTACAGCAGACAGCCCGTCGATCCTGAATGCCTCACCTGAAGCGGCAGTGGGTGGCGGCCTTGCGTTTCTGCGCACCGGCGACACCATCCAAATCGATCTGAACACCGGACGTTGCGACGCACTGGTTGACTCCGAAGAATGGGAAAACAGAAAAGCTGAAGGTCCGACAAAGGTGCCGGACAGTCAAACGCCGTGGCAGGAGCTGGCACGTGAGAGCACCGGTCAGCTCGCCGAAGGCGCTACCTTCGAGCGCGCGCTGAAATATCATAAGCTCAGGTACGCCACACCGCGCCACAATCACTAGATGGGCTATGGTGTAAAGGACGGCCTGACGCGGCCAGTACGCGCCAACTCAGTCATCCCGTATTTTTTTCAGGCATGGATTTATCGCTCTGTCCGTGCGACTCTAGACTTCACTTTTCGTTCTACCTACATGTCATGAAACATATTGCTGTCGTGGGCGCCGGTATTTCCGGTGTAACTACCGCGTACTCTTTACTGCAGCGCGGTTATCAGGTCACGGTGCTGGATCGAAATCGATACGCTGCGATGATGACCTCGTTTGCCAATGGCGGGCAACTTTCGGCCTCCAATGCCGAAGTCTGGACGCAATTCTCTACGGTGCTCAAGGGCATTCGCTGGATGTTCAAGCGCGACGCTCCACTGTTGATCAATCCACGGCCGGACTGGCACAAATACTCCTGGATGGCTGAGTTCGTTGGCAATATACCGAACTACGAGAGCAACACGATCGAATCGACGAGACTGGCCATTGCCGCTCGTCAACACCTGTTCGACTGGGCCAGTCGCGAGAACATCGACTTCGACCATGAGGCACGAGGCATCATGCATATCTGCGTCGACAAACACGGGTTCGAACATGGACAGCGGGTCAATGAGCTACTTGCACGTGGAGGACTGGAGCGCCATTCGGTAACACCCGACGAAATGCGTGCCATCGAGCCGGCCCTGAGTGGTGACTTGTATGGCGGTTTCTACACGGAAAGCGACTCGACAGGTGATATCCACAAGTACACAAGGGGACTTGCCCAGGCCTGCCAGCGCAAGGGCGGTAAATTCCTGTTCGACGTTCGAGTGCAGAAACTGAGCAGCGAGAACGGTAAAGTCCAGATTACCTATTACGCTGATGTAGACTACACGGTGGAGTGTGATACTTTCGATGGCGTGGTAATCTGAGCCGGGATCGAG
>JABDKN010000096.1 GCA_013002205.1 Granulosicoccus sp. | reverse complement strand
AAATCAGCTTGTCCATCGTGTTGGTGTGCTGAGCCAGCAGGTAATAGAATGTGACCCGACTCTTTTGCTGCGTACCCTTCATCTGCTCGCAGACCTTCTTTATCCCCTCATCCGCTGCCGCGGCATCGAGTCCGAGTTTCTTGGCTGCGAATCCATCGCGCACGCGCCCCAGCTCTGCCTTGTCGGAACTGGATACCAACGCGGCATCCTTGCTGCTGCGCAAGGCAATGCCGCAATACTTGACGATACTGTCCACACAAGCCTGATCAGGTGAATCAACGAATTTCGCTACATCTGCCGCGTAATCTTTACTCATGGTATTTCTGCCTCTCCAGAAGGGTTCATCGACTTCAGGTACTCGAATGCTTCGCTGGTCGTGGACATGATCAACGTTGAGTTGTTCTCCATTACCGTCTTGTACATGTCCATGGTTTTCTGAAATTCATAGAAACCTACCGCCTCCTGCGACTGATTATAGGCGCTTGCATAGATACCCGTGGCCTTGGCGTCAGCGTCACCGCGTATCTCTTCCACCGCACGGTAGGCTTCAGATCGAATACGGTTCAGTTCACGCTCGCGATTACCGTTGATCCGTGCAGCTTCACCATTACCTTCGGATCTGAAACGCTCGGCTATCTGCCGTCTTTCACTGATCATCCGTTCGTATATCTTCGGTCGCACGCTCTCGTTGTAATTGATGCGCTTGAAACGAATATCCAGCAGTTCGATGCCAAAGACCTCCAGCTTGGGAGCTGCTGCGGAAAATATCTCTACTTCCACCAGAGCCCGCCCCTTGCGTATCGGCACCAGGCCACCCAGCGTAGCCAGATCGGCATCGGACAGGGAGGCATCACGCAGCGGTTCCCGATCCCGGGTGGTTCTGACCAGTTCGATCAACTCATGCTTGGCAACGGCATTGCGCGTCTCACTGCCCAGAATGTCGTCCAGCCTGGACTGTGCACTGCGTTCATCCCGCAGGCGCAGGAAATATTGCAGTGGATCGACGATGCGCCACCTGGCAAACAGATCCACGGCGATATAGAGCTTGTCCTTGGTCGGCATGTTGCTGGGCGAGCCATCCCATTCGAGAATGCGCTTGTCCACCGGATTGACCTGCTGGATGAAGGGCATTTTGAATTTCAGCCCGGCCTCGGTTTTCGGGTCACCGACCGGCTTGCCGAACTGGGTGATGATGACCTGTTTGGTTTCATCCACGGTATACAGCGCACCGGATACTACCAGCAGGAAGGCCGCCAGGATCAGTGCAAGAAGGATGGAGGTGATCTTCATTTGGCAAGCTCCGCGGCAGAATTCAGGTGCATCAGTGGCAGTATCTTCTGCGACTCCTCATCGACGATGATCTTGCTGTCAAGCCCAGGCAGTACCTCCTGCAGGGTTTCGATGTAGATCCGTCTTCGGGTAACCTCCGGTGCCTTGCTGTATTCGGTCAGCACGGCATTGAAACGTGCCGCATCACCTTCTGCCTCGTTGATGCGCTTGAGCCGATAACCGTCAGCGGCGCGGATACGCTGATCCTTCTCTCCTTCCGCCAGAGGAATGACCTTGTTGTATTCGCGTCTGGCCGCATTGATCAGGCTTTCTTTCTCCTGCTGGGCCTGGTTTACTTCGTTGAACGACTCCTGCACCGGCTTGGGCGGATTGATATTCTTGAGCTGCACCTGATCAATGCTCACACCGATGCCGTACTTGCCTACCAGCGCCTGCATATTGGTCAGCGCTTCATTCTCGATCTCCTGCCGACCAATGGTGATGACCTCATCCACGGTACGGTCCCCGACCACTTCACGCATGACCGACTCGGACAGATCACGCAGGGTTTCACCGGGATTTCTCACATCGAAGAGAAACTTGCGCGGCTCGGCTATGCGGTACTGCACCACCCACTCCACCAGCGCTGCGTTCAGGTCACCGGTGACCATCTGTGCCTGAGCTGCCAGGTCAGGCCGCGTCTGGCTTTCATTGGTCGCTCCGGGAGTGCCAAAGCCGAATTCCTGCTTCAGCTGTCGTTTCACCGGCAGAATGGTGACCTTATCCGCCCCCAGCGGCAGCTTGAAATGCAGTCCCGGGCTCTTCTCCGACGAGTATTTTCCGAAACGCTGAACGATGCCGACCGAATCACTGGGCACCGTATACGCTGCAGTGTAGGCGATCAGCGCCAGCGCCGCGACGCCCAGGAGCCCCAGACCACTCAGGACTCCCTTGATACCGGCACCTCCGCCGGCACCAAAGGCACCGCGCGTTACATTCGGTGCACCACTGCCGTTGGTACTTCCCCGAGCGTTCTTCAACTGCTTCAAGAAGTTGTCGAGTGCATCATTTCCTGCCATATAAATTCCTCCGCCAACACCAGAGCATAGTCGGGAACCGACGTTTTGTTCATCTGTCAGTGACACCTAGTGTTGTATTCTGAGTCCTGCCGGCCTGCCCGGCCGGCCAGTTGTCCCGTACCTGACGGCCCACCAATGGAGGAATCACGCATGACAGACCCAGCGAACATCGATCGACGCATTTACGAACTGTATGACGAGTACTGCCATACCGCCATGAGCCGGCGGGAGTTCCTGCAGAAAGCCAGTGCCATCACGGTTGCCGGCGTCTCGGGCCTGGCGATGGCGCAGGCGCTGCTGCCCCGCTACGCCGAGGCCCAGACCATCTCCTTTACCGACGAGCGCATCAAGGCGACCTATGTCGACTACGATTCGCCAGGGGGCACAATTGGAGACATGCGCGGATACCTGGTCCAGCCCAGTGCAGAAGGTCCGCACCCGGCGGTCATCGTCATCCATGAGAACCGGGGGCTGAATCCCTACATCGAGGACGTCGCCAGGCGTTTCGCGACCATGGGGTTTCTTGCGCTGGCCCCCGACGGCCTGTCACCGGTTGGCGGTACCCGGGTAATGACGATGACGGCAAGGCGCTGCAGCAAGGTCTCGATCAGACGCAGCTCAAGACCGACATGCTCAACAGCGCACGCTTCGTGCAGTCACACGCCCTGTCGACCGGAAAACTCGGATCCGTCGGATTCTGCTGGGGCGGCGGTACCACGAATTTTCTTGCCGTAGAGATGGGTGATGACCTGCATGCCGGCGTACCGTTCTACGGGGCTGCGCCATCGAGCGAGGATGTGGCAAGAATCAGTGCGCCGCTGCTGATCCAGTCCGCCGAGGACGATGAGCGCATCAACGCCATGTGGCCCGACTTCGAAGCCGCACTGCAGGCTGCCGGCAAGACCTACGAGCGCCATGTCTATCCGGGAACGAAACACGGTTTCCACAACAACTCGACGCCACGTTTCAATCCAGAAGCCGCTGAACTGGCGGAGCAGCGGACCATGGATTTCTTCCGCCAGCATCTGGCCTGATGGCTGACAGCTGACAGCTGACGCTGACGCTGACGCTGACGTTAGCGTTGGCGTTGGCGTTGGCGTTGGCGTTGGCGTTGGCGTTGGCGTTGGCAGCATTATCCAGCTCTCGCGAGCACTGAAGGGAATCAGTGTTTGCTGCAAAGCAGGCGCTTTACACCGGACAGTCCCAGCTCCTCCAGTCGCTGGATATTTCTGCCAGGAATGCCCTGGGGGTCGGGATGGCCTTCCACGGCCCTGGCCACACTGTCCTCCCTGAGCAGGTGCAGGATGGGCAACGGGGCACGGTTGGTCCAGTTGCTGAGCTCATCGATGCCGGTGCCGTCGAACTGGTACCGCGGATGAAAGCTGGCCAGTTGCAGAATACCGGTATAGCCCAGTTCTGCCAGCAGTGCCTCGCCGACGGCCAGTAGATCCAGGTAGTCGTCGAAGTCTGCAAAACCGTGCGGTAGTACGAACAAGGTCGTCGCATCCTCATCCGCTACTGTCAGTCGATGTGCCTCATCAGCCAGTTCCTGCAGACACTGCTCGGTGCGATCACTGCTGGCCAGCACGATCCTCAGTAGCCCACGACGCCGCACCGAACCGGCAAACGGGCAGAGGTTCAGACCGATGACCATCGAGTCGAGCCAGTGCCCGATAAGCGCCATCGTCTCTTCATCATCAAAGTCTGTGGTCAAGAAAGCGTCGTCCGGTCAGGGTCTGCCCGTATAATAAGGCAATGACCAATCCTGAACTCGACCTGCTGCAGCCGTACCCGTTCGAGAAGCTCCGGGCCCTGCTCGACGGCGTGGCGCCAGCGGACCTGCCTGCCGTGTCCCTGTCCATCGGTGAACCAAAGCACCCCGCCCCGCAATTGGTACTCGATGCCATGCACGAGGCTGCGCGTGAGGTGGAGAGATACCCCACCACTCGCGGCAGTAACGAACTGCGCGAAACCATCGCGGCCTGGTTGTGCCAACGCTTTGCCCTCGAGAATGCGGGCACGCTGGCAGAACAGCACGTGTTACCGGTCAACGGCACACGTGAGGGGCTGTTTGCCATCGCCCAGTGCGCGCTGGACAGGTCTCGGGCACACCGGCAGGTGCTGATGCCCAATCCGTTTTACCAGATCTACGAAGGTGCAGCACTGCTCGCCGGATGCCAGCCTGAATTTTATGCCATCGATGAACAGGCAGATGACAATCTGCACGCCATCACCGACAAGCAGTTTGCGCAATGCCAGATGATCTACATCTGCACACCCGGCAACCCGACCGGTGCGGTCTATTCCGCCACCACACTCAAATGGCTCATCGAGAAGGCGCAGGCACATGATTTCCTGATTGTCAGCGACGAATGCTACAGCGAGATCTACCGTGAGTCCGAGGGTGCGCCAAGTGGTTTGCTGCAGGCAGCCGCGGCCATGGGTCTGCACGGCTATGATCGCTGCCTGGCCTTTCACAGCCTGTCCAAGCGTTCGAACCTGCCCGGGTTGCGTTCCGGCTTCGTCGCGGGGGATGCGTCACTGATCAGCCGCTTCGTGGAATACCGTACCTACCAGGGTTGCTCCATGTCAGGTTTCGTCCAGCGAGCCAGTATTGCAGCCTGGAGCGACGAATCGCACGTGCAGGTCAATCGTGCGGCCTACGATGAGAAATTCGCAGCCGTCGCCGGCATACTGGGGCAGTCGCTGGGCGTGAACACACCGCCGGCCGGTTTCTACCTCTGGCCTGAACTGCCGGTGGACGATCAACTGATCACCCGACGCTTGCTGGCAGAATTCAATGTACGAGTGGTGCCTGGCAGCTTCCTGGCACGGGCACCGGGACGTGACAATTACAATCCCGGGACCAACCACCTGCGCCTGGCGCTCGTGGCTCCGCTGGATGATTGCGTGACTGCTGCGCAGCGCATCGTGCAGTGCCTGCAGACTTCCTGAATCCACCAACAGAGTATCCAATTCCATGAGTGAGCTTGAGAGCATCATCAATGATGCATGGGAAAACCGCGCCGACATCAGCACTGCGCAGGCCGACGGTGAGGTCGGTCAGGCGGTGGAACAGGCCATCGCCTTGCTCGACGCCGGCAAGGCCCGTGTCGCCGAACCACAGGGTGTCGGTCAGTGGCAGGTGAACGAATGGTTGAAGAAAGCAGTCTTGCTCTCATTCCGGCTGCGTGACAATGTGACCATCGACGCCGGTGGGTTCACCCGCTTCTACGACAAGGTACCTGGCAAGTTCACCGGTATGAATGAAGCCGAATTTGCCGCTGCCGGTGTGCGTGTGGTCCCGCCTGCCATGGCCAGAAAGGGCAGCTACGTGGCACCCAATACGATTCTGATGCCCTCTTATGTCAACATCGGCGCCTACGTGGATTCCGGCACCATGGTGGATACCTGGGCGACCGTGGGCTCCTGCGCGCAGATAGGCAAGAACGTGCATCTCTCCGGAGGCGTGGGCATTGGCGGTGTACTCGAACCCGTGCAGGCTTCCCCCACCATCATCGAGGACAACTGTTTCATCGGTGCACGCTCGGAGGTGGTGGAAGGGGTCATCGTGGAGGCAGGATCGGTCATCTCCATGGGTGTGTACATCGGGCAGAGCACCCGTATCTACGACCGTGAACGCGATGAGATCAGCTATGGTCGTATACCGGCCGGTTCAGTCGTGGTATCCGGCAACCTGCCGGCGGACAATGGGAAGTACAGCCTGTACTGCGCGGTGATCGTCAAGCGAGTGGATGAGAAGACACGCAGCAAGGTGGGTATCAATGAACTGCTGCGGCTGGCTGAATGACCAGGGAATCATTGCCTATGAATATCTTATGAAGCCACATACTGTCCGGGTGTATGGCATTGCGAACTGCGACACCGTCAGAAAGGCACGCAGATGGCTTGACGCACAGTCGATCGAGCATGCGTTTCACGACTACAAGAAACAGGGCATCGACAAGCCTACCCTGACGCGCTGGTGCGAGGTACTCGGGTGGGAGTCGCTGCTCAATCGGCGTGGCACGACGTGGCGAAAGCTTGCCGATGCCGACAAGCAGGCCTTGACGCAGGCACGCGCCATTGAGCTGATGCTGGACAACACCAGCCTGATCAAGCGTCCGGTGATCGACACCGGTCAACAGCTCATTGCCGGGTTTGATGAGGAGCAGTACCAGCAACACCTCAACTGACTTAACCAGGCGCGGCTCGTTCGGCCGTGGTCTGCGCCACCTTGTCCCGCAGGTAGACCGGTGCCGCCCGCTCCGGCGGTAACAGCCGGCCAGCGATTGCCTCCACCCTGCCAAGGGTCAGCAGATCCCTGGCTTCCGGCCAGCGACCACAGCGCATCCGCGCCCTGTCGACACCCCATTGCTCGCCCATCAGGCCGGCATAGCGATCAACCCCGGAACCTGCCCAATGCCACTCAGTACAGGCCAGCCAGCCAGGTATCGCGGCCGGTGCCAGCACGCGCTCAGCGGATGCCGCTTGCATCAAGGCCGATTCATCCACGGCGAAGGTGGCAAGGTACAGTTCGTCCATACGTGCATCCAGGCTGGCGGCAACATGCGTATCGCCGAACACCCGGCTGCAACCCTGGGCAAGCGACTGCAAGGTGGATATTCCCACTACACCCACATCGGCACCCAGCGCGATACCCTGCGTGACTGCCACGCCGATGCGCACGCCGGTGAAACTGCCGGGACCGCGTCCGAAGACGAGCCCATCGAGTTGCGCGGGCACCAGCCCGGCCTCAGCCATCAACGCATCGATCATCGGCAGCACCAGCTCTCCATGCTGTTGTTCGACGACGCGATGGTCGAGCAGATCCTGCCCGTCCACGGACAAACCCACCGAACAGGCATCCGTCGAGGTTTCGATGGCCAGCAGCTTCATGATTCCACCGGCTCATCCCGATAGCTTTCGCGCTCCATGCGATAGAACTGCTGTACCTCATCCAGGTCGCGCGTAATGGGCATGGGCGGCAGGCTGGTGATGAACACCTCACCGTAGCTGCGGCTGCGAATGCGCGGATCGCACAGTACCAGGACACCCCGGTCGGTCACGTCGCGAATCAATCGTCCCACTCCCTGCTTGAGGGCGATGGCGGCCTGGGGAACCTGGAATTCGAAGAAGGGATTGCCGCCCGCCTGTTTCATGTGATCGATGCGTGCACTCATGACCGGATCACCGGGAGAGCCAAAGGGTAATTTGTCGATGACGACCAGGGACAGGGCCTCGCCCCGCACATCCACACCTTCCCAGAAACTGCTGGTGCCAAGCAGTACCGCATTACCGACCGACTGAAACGCCTCGATGAGTTCGCGCTTGGGCATCTGTCCCTGCACCAGAACCGGGTAGTGGATACGGTTCTCGAGCAGGCTGGCGGCCTCGTGCATGGCCCGATAGCTGGTGAACAACAGAAATGCACGTCCCTGACTTGCCTCCAGCACCGGCAACACCTTGTTCATGACGGCGGCGGTATATCCCGCACTCTGCGGCTCCGGCAGATCCTGAGGCAGGTACAGCAGCGCGTTGTGCCGATAGTCAAATGGACTGTCGACCTGCAGCTCGCGCGTATCTTCCAACCCCAGTTGACTGCGAAAATGGCTGAAGTCACCGCCCACGGCCAGCGTAGCGGAGGTGAACACCCAGCTGGCGGTCATGGCCTGCATGGCTCTGTGAAAAGGCGCCGCGACGTTCATGGGCGTCATGTTCAGGCTGAAACCCGAGCGATAGGTCTCGTACCAGTGCACGAATTCCCCATCGGCGGGGTTGTCGACGAAGCGCTTCAGAGACTCGGCATGCAGGACGGCACGCCGGTGGCAGCTTTCAAGCCCCTTACCCCGCTCGGCGACGTCGGCCAGCGTCTCCTGCAGTGATCCGAGAAGGATGGTCAACCGCTCCAGTTCGCGCTCCATGGCGACGGTATCCTTGATGGCAATCCACGCATTGCGGCCCGGCTCGATCGGAAACGCCAGGCGAAAATGGCGCACGCCGGTTTCCAGATCCTGCGCCAGGTCACGCAGACTTCGCATATCAGGCGCTTCCTGCAGCTGCTCACCCACGGTATCGCGCGCCAGGTCGAGCAACTGCCGGCTGCTGAGTTTACGGCCGAAGAACTGGGCAGCCACGTCGGGCAGTTGATGAGCTTCGTCAATGACGAAACCATTGGCACTGGGCAGGAGGTCTCCAAAGCCCTGCTCCTTGAGCGCCAGATCGGCGCACAGGAGATGGTGGTTGACCACCACGATGTCGGATTCCTGGGCCTTCTTTCGCGCCTTGTGAATGAAACAATCGGCCAGGTCCTCGAATTCGTGGCTGGAGCAGAATTCTTCGTTGGACACCACGAAGCCCCATACCATCGAGTCCTCCGGCACGGCCATGACTTCGGCGATGTCGCCAGAACCGGTGGTCCGTGACCAGTCGGCAATGATGCGCAAATGCTGCTGGTGTCGCTCATCGAGCAATGCGGGATGGTGCATCGCGCGCTGCAGGCGGTGCCTGCACAGATAGTTGGCACGACCCTTGAGCAGACTGGTGGATACGGCAGAGGACAGCGCCCTCTTGACCAGTGGCAGGTCGCTGTAGAACAGCTGGTCCTGCAGATGACGGGTCCCGGTGGAGATGATGATGCGCTGACCGCAGAGAATGGCCGGTACCAGGTAGGCAAACGTCTTGCCGGTACCGGTCCCCGCTTCGCCGACCAGTACCGAACCCGAACCGGCCTCGAAGGTACTGAAAATGGCCTCGGCCAGGTGCTGCTGCTCTACCCGGGGTGCGAAGCCACTCAGGTGCCCGGCTATCGGGCCGTCGTCGCCAAATACGTCTGTAATAGAATCAATCGCTTCCATCTCCGGTGCCTCCGTGCTCCGGTGGGGAGCTGCTGTCGGTATACAACCGGCAGCGGCTTATTGGTACTGGTACTGCTGAACCTTCTTGTGCGCACTCCTTACGCCCAGCAGATCGCCACGCATATTACGGGCGTGCTCGATGATCAGCCAGTTTCGATACAGCAGATTGTTGTTCTCGCCGGCAAAGGAATTGGACTTGCTGGCGTAATTTTCGGCCAGTGCGGCTTCCAGGTTATCAAGCTGCAATTCGGCGGCCCGACTCCACAACAGGGCATTCTGCGGGTCCAGTTCCAGGGCATCATAAAGTAACTCCAGTGCGACAGCAGCCTGGCCGGCGCGGCGGGCCTCTTCGGCCGATGCCCAGAGCCTGGCCACCGCTTCATCACTGGTGTCCCCGCGAACCGAGCCATCCGGTCTGACCGCCGTCTGGACCTCGGGCAAGGCAGTCGGCTCACTGGCAGGGGGTCTGGTGGCACAGGACGAGGCGAACAGGCCGACACACAACACGATAAGTGCCATGGCCGGTTGACGATTAGCTGAGTGACGAATGATCATGGTGTCCTGAGAGTCTGCAAGCGGCATTTTGCCTAGCTTGGGCGGCTACAGCAAGCCTTCCACGATGTTGATCTCGATTCTGCGATTCTGTTCCCGACCTTCAACCGTGGCATTTGGCGCACGGGGACGGCTTTCACCATAGCCGTAGGGCTTGATCCGGTCGGCCGAGATGCCATTGGCCACCATGTAACGCACCACGGACAGGACACGCTGCTTGGACAGTTCCAGGTTGTCTGCGGCGGGGCCGCGGTTGTCCGTATGCCCTTCCACCGCCACGACAACGTCAGGGTAGCGCTTGAATACGTCGACATACTTGCTCAGGACCTCCCGCGATTCGACCGACAGATCCGTCTCATTGGGTCCGAACTTGATGCCTTCGATCACACCCGTGACAATTTCACAACCCGAGGCATCGACCAGCGCCCGCAGGGTGGAACCGGCGCAGGCGTCCTGGGCGTCGAGGATGCCATCCTGGTCGGCATCCTGCATGGCCGGATCATCAGCCGCAGGCGTGGACGAAGCCGACACACTCGACCCTTCGGTACCGGTCACTGTATCCCCCTTGGACGCACACCCTCCAAGCAGGCTGAAACCGATCAAAATAACGACCCATCTGAATATATTCATTGTACTAGCGTGCTCTCTTTTGAGGGATTGGCTGCCGGCCGTCCGGCTGAGCAGGAACGTTCTCCAATCAGGTGATCGCCTCTCTTGCGTTCCCGTTGTATCAGGCTCACTGAAGGCTAGCAGAGGAATACCAGACTGCAATCGGATTGCAGTGGGTTGTCCGGGTGCAGAGTCTGCGCCAGTGGGGTAGACGATCCATGTCATCGCCAGTCGGGTGGACGCCCGGCGTCATCACCAGGCGCTCAGGCCGCCGTCGACGATCACGTTCTGGCCAGTGACATAGCGGGACGCATCACTGGCAAGGAAGATCATCGCACCGGTCATGTCCTCGGCTGCGGCCATGCGTCCCAGGGGCACACGGTGGCTGTACTGGTCAGTGAAGGTCGAGTTCTGCCCGCTGGACACGCCACCCGGGGTCAGGGTATTGACGCGCACGCCACGATTGGCCCAGTACGTGGCCAGGTATTTCGTCATGCCCACGATCCCCGCCTTGGAGACACTGTAGACCGCCGGCGTATTGATGCGCATGCCCATGTATTCGGACCCGTCATAGATACGCTGGTCGGGCCCGACGATGCCATATACCGACGCCGTCTGCACGATGGAACCTGCGCCCCGGGATGCCATCCGGCGTCCCACCGCCTGCGCAACGAAGAAGGCACCGTCCAGGTTGACTGCCATGATCTCCCGCCAGGTTGCCGGTGAATAGTCTTCCGTTGGACAAAAAAAGGATTCCAGCGACCGACCCTTACTGGCGGCATTGTTCAGCAGGATCGTCACCGGCCCGAGTGCCTGCTCGATGTCGTTGACAACAGGTTCAATGCTGTCCGTCTCCGAGACGTCCAGGTAGAAACCCCTGGCCGTGACGCCGAACGTCTCTGACAGCTCGGTGGCGTATTCTTCTGCGGCTGCCTGCTGCATATCGACCACTGCCACGCTGGCGCCATGATCTGCCAGGGCCGCACAGAAACACCGCCCCAGGATACCGCTCCCTCCGGTGACTACCGCGACCTGACCCGTCAGGTCGAACTGGACTCGACTGTATCCTGGTGTCAATGGATCTGTACTCATGCAGCAGACTCCCCGTGTCGTTGCCTGAACAGATACTCGACCATGGCCAGGTCCAGTTCCGAGTCGATGTCGATGGATCTCGTGTCCGGCATCTCGTATAAGCGTGTCGTGTCATAGAACACCCGGGGAGTGCTCATCAACGCATCCCGGTCCCAGGCGTAGATGGACGCATTCATGTCAAAGCACTGCGGTGAATCCTGGCGCCTCATGATCGGCGACGGCGCCTGCTTGGACATCTCCACATACCCGGTTTCATTGATTTCGACCAGGTTGAAATAGGGTGAGCGCCTGGCCATCGCGCCGGTGATGACACTGCACGAATCAGTGCTCTCCAGAAGCTGCACGACGGCGACGATGTCATCGACCAGGCGCAATGGCGAGGTGGCATCCAGATCCACGATCGTGACGGCCTGCCGTCCCAGCCCACGCTCCGCTGCGACGGCGCAGTGATGTATTGCATCCATCTTGCCGGCCGTATCGGTGGCCATGGCCTCCGGTCGGCGGACCAGCAGACCGGCTCCGTAGCGATTGGCAATCTCGAGGATCTCCGCGCTGTCGCTGCTGACTGCAATGGTATCGAACAGCGCCGACTCCCTGGCCTGATTCAGCGACCAGGCGATCAGGGGTAGTCCTGCAACCTCTTTGATGTTCTTGCCAGGAACACCTTTCGATCCGGCTCTAGCGCAAATGGTGCATATTCTGGTCACTGACTTTCCACTGTCTGCCAGTTCTGCTCAACCGCTGCACGTTCTATCGCCTCTATCAGCACAAGAACGTTCAGCCCCTCGTCGAGGGTGCATACAAATTCTGTGTCACCTGACAACAATGCCTGGTGCATGGCACCGTACGTTGCATCCGGAGCAACCGGGTAGTGTTCGATTTTTCCATCCTCCATGAGTGTCCCGGCGATCATGTCCACCCCCAGTGTGGCATCGGAGGTCAGCACATGAATTTCCCGTCGCGCAGGCCGGTCCAGGTAGGACAGAGACAGATTGATCATGGCACC
>JABDKN010000063.1 GCA_013002205.1 Granulosicoccus sp. | reverse complement strand
TTCAGCCTCTGGCCCTACCTCAGGTGCAGCCTCTGCCATGGGCTCAGCTTCAGCTTCCGCCTCAGGGGCGGCCTCCGCCATGGGCTCAGGTTCAGCTTCAGCTTCCGCCTCAGGTGCAGCCGCCGCCATGGGCTCAGGTTCCACTTCAGGCTCAGCCTCCACTTCAGGCGTGGTCATCAGCTCGGGTTCAGATTCGCTCTCCTCCTGTGTGGCTGATTCAGACACGGCAGACGCCGCTGTAGCTTCACTGATGGAAATGCGTTCGACGAGCGAGAATTTACCCAGGGTGGTCAATGTCTCGCTGATGATAGTGTCGTGGACCTGACGATTGGGAGCTTGGCCAGACAGGGTGATCTGCCTTTCCAGAACGTCAATTTCGGGCTTGTTCAACTCTGTCATGAACGGAACCACACGGGTAACGGTATCCAGCCACTCTGCCGGCACGACGTCGTTGCTGACGGAAATGCCATTGCTGACGACATCCAGGTCAAATGCGTCCAGCGCATTCTGAATGAGCGTGGAGGGATCATCCTGGGGCGACATCAAGCCCTCGATCGCCAGAATTTCCCCGGCAACGCGCAACGTGAGCGTGGGCAAAATGATTGGCTCCTCACCGGCTTCTTCAGCTGGCAACTCCTCCATACTCTCCTGTACGTCGTCCGAGGAGTCCTCGTTAGCCGCCGCAGGTGCCGCCGCCATCGTCACTTCAACGGGAGGCGTATCGTTCGAGGCCATTCGTGGATCCGTACTACCGTCCAGGTTGTCGGTACCTGAACCGGAATTGGTGACGGAAACGGTGCCGGAGCCTGAACTGGTGACCGAAACGGTGCCTGAACCGGTGACGGACAGCTGATCACGGACTGAGCGAATGCCAGGCGAATCGATGGCTGCAACAAGAAGCGTCTTGCGTTGCAGATCGTCACTTACCTGTCCTGTCAACGTGGCCTCATGGCCTCTGACCGAGACGTTGATCGGGGACTGGCTGAGTGAATCTATCGACTGCTGGACGCCATTTTGTAATTTCTGTTCGATTCTGGGTAAGGCAAAGGTTGCACCGCCCCAGACTATGGCGCTCATTCCGGCCAGCCAGAGCATTATCCAGGCGACAGCCGAGCCCTTGTGGGAATGATGAGATGTACTAATGATCACGTGTTCAACTGGCCCCGAGTCGACAGCACTGCACAACATTGTGATCGATTATACAGACTGCCTCTCGTGCGATAGCGCTTGATTTCTGTCACTGACGGCATCGGCAAGGTAATCCGGGCACCGATTCGGTACGATCGGTAACTCACACCGGCTGGAAAAGTGCGATGACAATTAGAGGAGCGAGCTTGCTGATGGCTGTGTTTCTGCTGGTAACAGGTGTCAGCAGCCAGTCACGAGCCCAGAGTTACAATGTGTTGAAAGAGTGTGCGGCACTGTCGCCATTGCTGGACGACATTCATGCATGCCTGGACAACTATCTGGATCTGATGGACGGCAACATCAGTGATATCACCTCGTTTCTGGCGGAATCGCTATCCGGTGAAGCCCTTGCCGGGCTTGAGAGTTCGCAGCAGGCATTTGTCGAGTATCGGCGTCAGAACTGTCTGTGGTACCTGGAATTCTCCTCGCCGCGCATCGAGGCCGAACAAATTGCCAAAAACTGCCTGGCCACCATGTCGCAGCAACGGCTGCAGGAACTCCGGGCACTGGTATCTGCCGAGGACACGACGGACCAGGCGCAACGCGGTTTCTATGTCTATGGTGCCGATCGCAACTCGTTTCAGCCATGTGGCTCGGACAAGCGCTTCTGGCTGGAGGGTGACAACGAACTGGTGAACCGTGCCCAGCAATTGTATCTGTCGATCGCCAGCAGCGATCTGCAGGTACTTCACGCGGTGTTTGCCGGAACGATGGACAGCGATTCACAGGCTCCGCAGGGACACGCGGGAGTATTCAAGCTGGACGCACTCATCGAACTGCGTGTCCCGACCGAATCGGATTGTCGCTTGCCAGGCGAGGTGGCGGCACCGGCAAGCCTGCTGACCAACCAGGCGACTGCGGAAATCACCACCAGTGACCCGACCGACCAGGAGGATCTTTCACTCTCCCAGGACGAGCCGCAAGAGCAGTTGATCGCCTATTTCGGGGAGTGGGTCGTCGACTGCACCGACACCAACGGCCTGAGAGTCTGCACACTTCGCGTCGAGCTGGCTGGAGAGGCTGAGGCGCCAGGCGCGTGGTTGAGCATGGTCCGTCGCAAGCAGCAGGTCACTGAGCTGCAGGTGACGTTCGAGGAGCGCGAGATAGACTCACCAGCACGCATTCGGTGGACGGTCGATGCCCTGAACTTCGGTGATATCGTCGGATCGGAAATTCGCGTTGACGATGCCGGTACCCGCCAGCTGGTACCCGCCAGCCGCTTCGTACGTGACGAGCTGCTGCCGATGATGCTCGAAGGTGTCCAGTTGAGGCTGGATGTGCTGGCTACGGTCGATGACTGGGTGGGTGAAGACTATGTCGGCACGTTGAACGGTCTGACCAAGGCCACCAGGTTTGCCGATCAGTTCGTTGACGACGGACTTTGACATGGCAGTGTCCGCCAGGGCCTGGGTATTCGCCGGAGGCGACTTCTTCATCGAACATGTGCCTTTTGATGAGATGGACGAGCACGACCAGATCATCTGCGTTGACGGTGGTGTGGCGCATTGCCTGGCGGCGGGTTTGCAACCCACCTTGCTGGTCGGCGATTTTGACAGCGTGGACTCGCAACTGCTCGCTCAGGAATCACTGGCGGATGTACCCCGGCGGACCTACCCGACCTGTAAAGCGGCCAGCGACCTCGAACTGGCCCTGGAGCTGTTGACTGAGGATCCACCGGAGAGTGTGATCATCCTGGGAATTTCCGGAGGGCGTACGGACCATATGCTGTTCAACTGGATGTTGCCTGCGCTTCGACACTGGCCATTTTCCCTGATGCTGATCGACGGCACCACCTGTTGCAGAGTGCTTCAGGGACAGGATAAGTGCGAGTTTCGCGCCTTGGCCGGAACAACCATCAGCCTGCTGGCACAGGTCACGGCGATGGGCGTCTCGACAAGTGGTCTGCAATACACGCTGGCGGACGCGACGCTCGATATCGGAAGCACACGGGGGCTGAGTAATGTCGTCCACGACGAACTGGTCAGCGTCAAGCTGGACAGTGGTACGCTTCTGGTACTCATTAACAATGACGAGAACCACGACGAGAACCATGACGAGCGTCAGGAATGAATGCTACAGGCATAAGTTCTACAGGCATAGACGCGGTGATTGACGTGCGCAGTGACACCGTCACCCGGCCGGGTGAGCGCATGCGTGCTGCGATTGCCCGTGCCGCGGTCGGTGATGATGTCTATGGCGACGATCCGTCGGTCAATGACCTGCAGGCGTTTGCAGCCGACCTGCTGGGGCACGAAGCCAGTCTTTTCATGCCCACGGGAACCCAGTCCAACCTGGTGGCACTGCTGACACATTGTCAGCGGGGAGATGAGTACATCGTCGGTGCAGATGCACACGCCTACAAGTATGAAGGGGGAGGTGCCGCTGCATTGGGAGGCATTCAGCCGCAACCGGTTGCTATCGGTGCAGACGGGGTCATCGACCTGGCCGACGTTGCATCCGTCATCAAGGAGCATGACGAACACTTTGCCAGGAGTCGATTGCTGTGTCTGGAGAATACCCAGCACGGCAGAGTCCAGTCCATGGAATCGATGCTCGCCGCACGCCGCTTCACCGAAGAATGCGGATTACGGCTGCATCTCGATGGTGCGCGCATGTGCAATGCGGCCGTTTATCTGGGCGTGTCCCTGAGAGAGATTGCCCGGTGTTTCGACTCCGTATCGTTGTGCCTGTCCAAGGGTCTGGGTGCACCGGTCGGCTCATTGTTGTTCGGCAACCGGGGTTTTATCGACGAGGCTAGACGTTGGCGAAAGGTGACGGGCGGTGGCATGCGCCAGGCAGGCTTGCTGGCAGCCGCAGGAAGGATTGCATTGACCGACGGCCTGGCAAGGCTGCAGGAAGATCATGACAACGCAGCACATCTGGCCGATCGCCTGGCGGAAGTCAAGGGGCTGGATGTCAGGCAAGGGTGGACACAAACGAACATGGTATGGCTCGACCTGCATACAGACTGCGGCACTGAATTGTCGGCCGCTGCGAAACAGTCGGGTATTTTATTGTCAGTTCGTGGTCGTTCATGCAGGCTGGTAACGCACTGTGATGTCGATGCTGCGCAACTCGATCGGGTGGCCGACATGATCATCCGCTTCTTCCAGACACGTTCAGCCGAGGTTGATGTAGCCTGACGAATTGTTTACAGGTCAGTCGTCGGTCGTCAGTCGTCAGTCGCCGGACGCGACTCGGTGTCCGGCAGGATGCGATCATCGCTCATTCTCAGGATGCTGGCCTGCATGGCAACGGCGTCTTCCTCATCATGAGTCACCATGACGACACAGGGCCGGTAGGCCGCGATCACATCGCTCAGCAGCATGATCATCTCCTGGCGTGTGACCGTGTCCAGTGCACTGAACGGTTCATCCAGCAACAGGATGGGACGTCGCCGTAACAGGCATCGTGCCAGTGCGACCCGTTGCTGCTCGCCTCCGGACAGGGTGCCGGGTAACTTGCGCTCGAATCCCTGCAATCCCACGTCATCGAGCACCTCGGTGATGGACCGGGCCTCCGTCTTCGACAATTTGAGTCCCGGGTGGATTCCAAGTCCGATATTCTGCTCGACTGTCAGGTGATTGAAGAGGTTTTTCTGCTGAAAAAGCGTTGTGACCGGTCGTCGGTCAGGCGCAAGAGCCAGCAGTGATTGCCCCTGCCATCTGATATCCCCGGAATCCGGTTGCATGAAGCCTGCGACCAGATTGAGAAAAGTACTCTTGCCGGAACCACTCCGGCCCAGAAGCGCATGCACGCCATGTGTCTGCAGCGTCAGATCGAATTCCCAGTGACGCTTGCCGAGCGAGATCAGGACCTGCTCAAGTTGCAGCATGGCGACGCCCTCCCAGCAACCACTGTATGACCACATACAGGAGCAGGCACAGTGCCAGCAGCATCCCTGCCGTCACGGCCGCCTCTTCCAGGCGGTAGCTACCCATTCGCTGGTAAAGAAGCAGGGGCAAGGTGCGTACCCTTTCCGAGCCGAACAAGGCAATGGCACTCAAGTCTCCGGCGGCAAGGGTTGCAGACAGTGCAAATGATAACGACAGTGGTCTGCGCAGTTGCGGCCAGTCGATGAGTCGCCATCGATTCCAGCCCTGGATGCCCAGCGACTGGAGAAGGCGATCGTCGTGACTGGCCGCGTTCATGACCTCATCATTGAGGATACGCAGAACGAACGGCAGGGCCATCAGGCTGTTGATGATCACGACCAGCACCAGGGCCAGTGAGAACACGTCCGCGACAGTGCGCAGGAGCAGGAACAGGCCGGTGCCCAGCACCAGTGGCGGCAGAACCAGGATGACATTACCACTCAACTGAACCCACTGGCCCGTCCGCTCAAGTCCCAGTCTCGTCCTCATGTGCCGCGTACTGTTCAAAATGCCAAGGGCCAGTGTCACTGACAGTGTGGCGGCGACCAGGGCCACGAGCAGAGTGTTGATCGATGCCAGCAAGGTAGAAGGGTCGGTGAGCACGGCGATGGTCTTGCTGTTGAAGGCCGACAGCGCCATGGCGAGCAATGGCAGTAGCACGAAAAGGCTCGCGGTGACGATGACGGACCAGTGCGCCGCGTTCCACATCGGGCCATCCCACAGACGGCTTTTCAAGTCGTTGTGGAGGTGTCCGGGGTGAGGTGTATGGGCAGGCATGAACAGGTGGAACCCGAGAGTGCCGTCGTGGCGTATCAGCGTGCTCAGGGCCATCAGTGCCAGGCAGATCAGCAACTGGATACTGGCCAGTGCCACAGCCATCTGGATGTCGAAATCAAAGCGCAGTGACTGATAGATGGCCACTTCGATAGTCGTTGAACGCGGCCCACCCCCAAGCGTCATGACGATGGCGAAACTGGTGAAACACAGGGTGAATATCAGTAGTGCCAGGCCGGGCAGTCGGGCCTTGATCCGGTGCCACTCTATATGGCGAAAGATGGACCAGGGCTGCATGCCAAGTTGTCTGCAGAGCCGCCAGTTGTCTTCAGGAATACCTTCGAGGCCGGACAGCAGAATCCGCGTGGCCAGCGGCATGTTGAAGAACACATGGGCGATGAGAATTCCCGGCAGGCCATAGAATCCCATCGGAGCGAACGAAAATACTGACAGCGCTGCGTTGAACCATCCGGTGCGGCCGAACACTGCCACTATCCCGAAGATGGCAACGATAGTCGGTATGACCAGTGACAGGCTGAACACAGTCACCACCAGTGATCGACCCGGGAACCCGGGTTTGTGTGACAGCGCCAGTGCGACCGGTATCGCCGTTGCCAGAGAAAGTACTGTCGAGATCGTGGCCTGCACGATGCTGAATCTGATGACCCGCTGTATATAGGTGTTGCCCAGTACCTCGGTCCACTGGATTGAACCGGCTTCCCGGATCATCGCCAGCAGCGGCATCAGGGTTGCCGAGGCGATCAGCAGGATGGCGATCGCCCCGCTGAGCCACCACGGCCAGCGAGCCATCGGACTCAGCGTGCCGTGGACGCTTCAAGCCATTCATCTATCCACCTTTTCCGGTTGTCACGAACCTCTTCCGGAGAGAGCAGTAATGTGCGTGATGGTTCGATCAGTTTGTTGAAGGAGGCCGGCAGATCATCCTGCAGGTCCACCACCGGATACATGACATTTCCCAGCGGTATCGTTGCCTGTGCCGCACTCCCCGTCAGGTAGGACAGAAACTCACGACCCAGCGCCTGGTTGGGAGAGCGCTTGAGCAATGCTGCCACTTCAACCTGGAGGTAGTGACCCTCATCGAAGGCGGCAGCCTGGTAGCGGCTGGTCTTGTCGATTTCCATGTGGTACGCGGGTGAGGTGCTGTAACTCAGCACCATGGGTGCTTCACCGTTGAGAAACAGGGAAAAATAGGCCTCGCTCCAGCCTTTGGTGACACTGAGGATGCGTGGTTGCAGCGCTGTCCATTTCTCTGCAGCCGCCTCTCCGTACACCGACTTCATCCACAGCAGCAGACCCAGTCCCGTGGTGCTGGTCCTTGGGTCCTGGATGATGATTCGTACCTCCTCGGGGGCTTCGATCAATTCGTCGAAACTGGCAGGCGGCGTCGCGAGTGCATCGGTGTCGTAGACAAAGGCGAAATACCCGTAGTCGTAGGGAACAAAGATCTCAGAGCTCCAGTCGATGGGCAGCTCAAACCCGCTGCTGTCCATGCCTGATTCAGCCAGCAGGCCGGTGTCCTCGGCAATTGCCATCAGATTCGTATCCAGGCCCAGCACGATATCGGCACGTGTCGACTCGCCTTCGAGCTGAACCCTGTTGAGTATGCCGGCGGAGCTGTCCAGGGTGACGAAATCAACGGTGCAATCCCCACAGAGTTCTTCAAAGCCCGTTTTTATCGCAGGTCCCGGGCCCCATTCCGACATGAAGGAATCATAGGTGTACACGGTGAGCGTGCGCTCGCCCTTTGCATTTGCGGCAGCCGTAACAGCCAACAGGGCAAGTCCGAGCATCATCAGGACAGCTGGCAGGCGAGTGCGGGCGGTCGCAGACGAGCAAGGTGTGGTACGGGTGCCGGGGATACGAGTCATGGTCATCAGGGAAGTTGTGCGAGTGGCTGATGACCTGGCGGTGGTACTGCTACTCAATCCCTACGCCGGTGCTAACCGGTTCAGGTTCTGCGGGTTGTGCCGGCTATTTCAGCCGGACTCTCAGCCTTGCGGCACCCCGTTGAGTCATCACTTAAGACGGTGAATACACACCTCTTGACAATAGTGTGGAGCATCCGCAGGTGGCTTGCAAGTAGATTGGCAAGTGGGTAGGCAAGTAGGTAGGCAAGCGGGTAGAGATCCGTAGTGCCTACGCATACGGCCGCCGGGATCCGTCTTCCGGTGTGTTGAACCGCTTGTAGTCCCACAGGTACTGAGCCGGACACAGGGCGATACACGTTTCCACGCCGCGATTCAGCGCAGCGGTGGCAATGCTCAGATCCTCGCTTGAAATGGCCTCTTCGGCCGGCAGGATGTGAAATCGCCAGCCGCGTCCAGCCGGGAGCCGTTCAGCGACGCAAAACAGTACATGGGCACCGCTTCGATGCGCAAGCCTGGACAGGAGAGTCATGGTGAGTGCCGGGTGATTGAAGAACGTCACGAACACGCCATTCTGCCTGTCCGGTTCCTGATCCGGCAGAATGCCGACGGTGCCGCCGGACTTGAGAATCTTCAAACCTTCCCGGATACCGGAGGCTGTCAGGGCAGCCGGTTTGCCGCCCAGATGAGCACGCCAGCCTACCAGCAGGTCGTCCATTCCGGGCTGTCTGGGACTCCGATAGAAGTAGGTGAACTCGCTTTGTCGAGACAGTGGCAGCAGGCACAGCTCCCAGTTTCCAACGTGAGGCGAAACCATGATAATGCCTTTGCCGGATGCTCTGGCCTCATCCAGCAGTGCCTGTCCGCGCACTTCGACGATTCTGTCGAGCGTCTGCTGCACCGGTCGATGCCAGATCCACGCGCACTCGGTCAGTTGCCTGCCGGTTTGCATAAGGCTTTGATGGGCAAGCTCGTGGCGCTCGGCATCACTCATGTCGGGGAAGCAGAGCTTCAGATTCACCTCCGTGATGTGTCGCTGCCTGGAACTCAGTCGCCAGGCCAGGTGACCCAGTGCTGCACCAACTGCCTGGTTGGTGCGCAGCGGCAGCCAGCTGAGCATCCTGGAGAGTATTCGGAGGAGCTGAACAGACATGGGAATTCCCTTGAGAACAGATGTCTAGTCTAGCGTGTGCACGCTCGAGCTACTTGTCGTTAGAATCGGTCGGGCATGAGCGACCAACATCCACGGATTCACCATGAGCGATAGTTCCGACGCGATCGAATTACTTTCTCCCTCCGATGCCTGGGCTCTGATGCAGTCGGATCCGGGTGTGGCGCTGATCGATGTCCGGTCGGATATGGAATTTCTGATGATAGGACATCCGCGCGGAGCCGTGAATGTTCCATGGATCGACGCACCGGACTGGGTCGTCAACGAGAATTTCGTGGCGAATGTCAGAAAGGCGCTACTGGGTCGGGTGTCAGCGCGCGGCAAAAGCTCGTCGCCGGTACTGTTGATCTGTCGCAGCGGCAATCGGTCGCGCGATGCGGCCGAGGCTCTGGCACGCGCTGGATTGAGTGAAATATGCATCGTCGCCGGAGGTTTCGAAGGACCTCTGGACGATACACATCATCGCAATACGGTGGCAGGGTGGCGATTCGAGGGATTGCCCTGGGAGCAATGCTGAGTTGTTCCCGGGAGCAGCTCCACGGCTGCTCCGTGGCAGTGTCAGGGCTGCTTACGAGACAAAACACCCGGCCATCCTGGCCGGGCTGAACCTTCCTGGCTCCTCAGGTTGATGTGGTCATCAAACTTGCAACCCGTCCGGTGGGTTGAACGTCCCTGTTGACGAATACCCTCCTTGATACTTCCCTGTGGGTGGTAGTTCCTGACCACGAGGGTATTATCCAAAGTTGATTTGCCGTCGGCAATCGGAAGTTCCGCATTTTTTCGTAGGAAATTACCTAAGTTTTCGTAGGAATTTTCCTACACGCAGTCCATGCCTCCGACCGGTTCACCATGGATACACCAGATGATAGCGTTGATTCAACGGGTTACCGAAGCATCGGTCGTTATCGATGCCGCAGTGACAGCGAGCATCCAGGCCGGCATGCTTGCACTGATCGGCGTGCAGCGAGCAGACACTCGCCAATCGGCCGACCGGCTTGCCGAGCGACTCCTGGGTTATCGACTGTTTGCCGACGAAGCGGGGAAAATGAACCTCGACGTCAGGGCTTCGGGGGGACAGATATTGCTGGTACCCCAGTTTACGCTGGCGGCCGACACCGGCAAAGGCCGTCGCCCCGGATTTTCCACAGCTGCCACGCCCGAACAGGCAATCGAGCTGTTCAATACCCTCGGTTCCGCGGTATCGGGGTCCGGTGTCCCGGTGGCTCGGGGCACCTTCGGGGCTGACATGAAGGTGAGCCTGGTCAACGACGGCCCCGTCACTTTCTGGTTGGAGAGCAGGTAACAAGCCCGAAGCCAGGCGTGATGGGTGTCAAGTAGCGACCGGACGGTGTATGCTCCGGCGCTTTTGCAGGAGATTTTCGGGTGTCCAGTCGCAAAGCGAAGGTAGAACGAAAGACGCTGGAGACGGCAATCGCTGTGGAGCTGGTGCTCGATGGGCACGGGAATGGCAAATTCACGACAGGTGTGCCGTTTCTGGAGCATATGCTCGACCAGGTGGCACGCCACGGTCTATTCGACATGAATATCACCTGTGACGGCGATACTCATGTCGATGATCATCATAGCGTCGAGGACATGGGTATCACCCTGGGCGAGGCGTTTGCCAGCGCTCTGGGGGAGCGCAAGGGCATCATGCGTTACGGACACGCGTATGTGCCACTCGATGAATCCCTGTCACGGGTCGTGATCGATTTCTCAGGTCGACCGGGCCTGCATTTCCACGCTGATTTCACACGGCCGCGAGTCGGAAACTTTGACGTGGATCTGGTCTCCGAATTCTTTCAGGGCTTCGCCAATCACGCCAGGGCGACCATCCATATGGACGTGCTGCGAGGGGTCAATGATCATCACAAGATCGAGACCTTGTTCAAGGCGTTTGGTCGGGCCTTGAGAATCGCCTGCTCGATAGACGAGCGAGCTGCCGGTTCCATGCCCTCGACCAAGGGCAGTCTGTGAATTGACAGTGCGTCGTTCACATTGGTGACTCCCGTGATAGCGGGAGCCTCTTAGTCAGAGCCAGATCATGCAAAGAATTGCGGTCATAGACTACGGCATGGGTAACCTTCGCTCAGTCTCGAAAGCCATTGAACATGTGGCTGATGATGCCGAAGTCGTCGTCAGTGCCGATGCCAGCGTCATCGAATCTGCGGATCGTGTCGTGTGCCCGGGTCAGGGTGCCGCTGCCGATTGCATGGCAGCGCTGCACAGCAGTGGCCTGGCGCAGACGGTGATCGATATAGCCGGAACCAGGCCTTTTCTCGGGATATGCATGGGCTATCAGGTGCTGTTGACGGCGAGTGATGAAAACGATGGAGTGCAGTGCCTGGACATCATTCCCGGGCACGTCGTGCGATTTGCCGACCCCCTGATGGATGCGGGTGCGCGCCTGAAAGTGCCGCATATGGGCTGGAATGAAGTCAGGCAGGCCCGACCGCATGCACTGTGGCGGAAGATTGAGGATTGCGCCCGATTCTATTTCGCCCACAGTTATTTCTGTGTGCCGGACCAGTCTTCGGTGGTGACCGGGCGGTGTCACTACGGACTGGAAATCGCCGTGTCGATCGCTGCACCCAATCTGTTTGCCTGCCAGTTTCATCCGGAAAAGAGTGCCAGGGACGGATTACAGCTGCTCAGAAATTTTTCACGATGGGATGGTCAGGACAGATGAGTGCGGTCAACGGTCAAACTGATGAAATGCTGATAATTCCGGCGATCGATCTCAAGGACGGCAAGTGCGTGCGCCTGCGACAGGGACGCATGGATGACGACACAGTCTTTGCTGACAATCCGGTGGACGTGGCAAAACGCTGGTTGCAGGAAGGTGCACGGCGCATCCATCTGGTGGACCTGGATGGCGCTTTTGCCGGTGAGCCCAGAAACGCCGATGTCGTGCGACGTATTTGCCAGGCATGCGCGGATGTGCCGGTGCAGATCGGCGGTGGCATTCGCTCCATGGATATCGCCAGCGCCTATCTGGATGCCGGCGTGCACTACCTGATCATCGGCACTCTGGCGCTCAAGCGACCGGAATTCGTGGATCAGTTGTGTTCGCGTTTTCCCGGCCATGTCATCGTAGGCCTGGATGCAAACAATGGCCTGGTTGCTACTGAAGGCTGGGCCGAGGAGTCCGGCGTCTCCGCGGAGTCACTGGCCAGGCGCTTCGAGAATGTGGGTGTCAGCGCAATCGTCTACACGGATATCAGCCGCGATGGCATGATGCAGGGCGTCAATACCGCCGCTACGGCCGCGTTGGCCGATGCCGTTGATATCCCCATCATTGCCTCCGGTGGTGTCACTGACATGGAGGATATCAAGGCCCTTGGCAAGGTGCGCCACCGGGGCATAGCAGGCGCTATTGTCGGCCGCGCGCTATATGAGAAGACGCTTGATCTGCGCCAGGCCCAGATGTTCGCCGATTCCCTGTTCAGTGGCACGTCGGAGAGCTGAGATGGGACTGGCCACGCGAATCATTCCTTGTCTCGATGTGGACGCTGGTCGCGTCGTCAAGGGCGTCAGGTTTCTGGATATTCGCGATGCCGGTGACCCGGTCAGCGTTGCCCGTGGATACAATGAGGCTGGTGCCGACGAGATTACCTTTCTGGACATCACGGCCAGTTCGGACAATAGAGACACCATCGTGCATGTCGTCGAGGAAGTGGCTTCCGAGGTTTTCATTCCACTGACCGTGGGTGGTGGCATCCGTGCGGTAGAAGACGTGCGCAGGCTGTTGAACGCCGGTGCCGACAAGGTCGGCATAAACACAGCAGCCGTTCACCGTCCGCAACTGGTGCGCGAAGCGAGTGACAAGGTGGGTTCGCAATGCATTGTGGTTGCACTGGATGCCAAATCGGTTACCGCTCCCGGGGAGGCGCCACATTGGGAGATTTTTACACACGGTGGACGTAAGGGAACCGGTATCGATGCCGTGCAGTGGGCGGTCAGAATGGCGGACTATGGTGCCGGTGAACTGCTGCTGACCAGTATGGATCGCGACGGCACCCGAGTCGGATTTGATCTCGAGCTGACACGAGCGATCACGGAGGCTGTGGAGATACCGGTCATTGCCTCCGGTGGTGTGGGCAATCTCCAGCATCTGGCCGACGGTGTGCTGCACGGAGGTGCTGACGCCGTGCTTGCGGCGAGCATCTTTCACTTCGGTGAATACACGATAGCCGAGGCGAAGGCGCATATGGCCGCCCAGGGCATCGAAGTGCGCTGGTGATCCCAGGCAACTTCCGGTGACCGGGTCGGGCCAGGCTGGCAAGCACGTGTTAGTATTCAAGCCTCGCAAGAAGCTGTAAGTAGTTGAATAATTGATGATTGAGTCTGTTGTTTTCAATGATGCAGGGTTGATTCCAGCCATCGCTCAGGATTCGCAGACCGGTCAGGTGCTGATGGTCGCGTGGATGAACGAAGAGGCCTTGCGCGAAACGATTGCCAAGGGCCAGGCGGTCTACTTCTCACGATCGCGTCAGCGGCTGTGGCGAAAAGGCGAAGAGTCCGGGCATATCCAGCTTGTCAGGGAGATCAGGCTGGATTGCGACGGCGATGTCCTGTTGCTCGCCGTCGAGCAGATTGGCGGAATTGCGTGTCATACGGGCCGTGCACATTGTTTTTTCCGTAAGCTGGACGATGATGGGCAATGGCAGGAGTGCGAACCGGTACTCAAGCCGCCGGAAAAAATTTATGGCGAAAAGCCGGTGTGAGCCGGATTTGCGACCCGGATTTGCGCTGCGCTGCCGATGTGCGGGGTGCATGATGATCAGACTCCCGGGTAAACAGGCGTTACGGGGCACATGACGGCAGTGACAGTGTCGATACAATATGCGGTATCAGGTCCGCACGAGATGACCTCATGAACGATGTACTGACGCGGCTGGGCAGCGAGATCGACTCTCGACGCCATGGCCTGGCGTCCGAATCTTATACGGCGAGCTTGTTTGCGCGCGGTGAAGACGCCATATTGAAGAAAGTGGGGGAAGAAGCTGTCGAGTTTCTGCTTGCAGCAAAAGGAGACGATTCGGATCATCTGGTAGCCGAAGCTGCCGATGTGTGGTTTCACATGCTGGTACTGTTGAGCGCCAAAGGTCTCGGGCCGGCCGACGTTCTGAACGAACTGCAACGCCGCGAAGGCATCTCGGGTCTTGCCGAGAAAGCCTCCCGCGTTATTGACTAAGTAGAGAGAGAAAATTATGGGTATGCCAAGTGTTCCTCAGTTGTTGATCATTCTCGTGATCGTTGTCCTGATATTCGGCGCCAAACGGCTGAAGAATCTCGGTGGCGATCTGGGTTCCGCCGTCAAGGGTTTCAAGCAGGCCGTCAAGGATGAAGATGCCACGCCTGCGGAGCTTGAAGATGGAAGCAGTCCGGTTGACGAGACGGTAATGCACAAAACCGATGACAAGAAGTCTGCCTGATCCATCCGGGTGCCTTGCGGATTGAACACACGTGTTTGACGTCGGCTTTACAGAAATTCTGCTGATTGGAATCGTTGCGCTGATCGTCATCGGTCCGGAACGCCTGCCTGCTGTCGCCAGGACAGCAGGTCAGTGGGTGGCCAAGCTCCAGCGATTCGTACGAGGTGTCAAGTCCGACCTGGCTTCCGAGCTGGAATCGGGTGACCTGAAGAAACTCATCGGTGACCAGCGAGAGCAGATCAACGAGCTCAAGCAGATGGTGAGCTCGGCGAAGAAGGATTTCGAAACGACGACACGAGAAGCCGTAAAGGGCGCGAAGAAGAACCTCGAGGCTATGGAATCTACCGTCAAGGAACTGGACGCAAGCGAAACGTCTTCAAGCCCGGAGGCTATGGAATCCACCGTCAAGGAACTGGACGCAACCGAAAAGCCTTCAAGCCCGGAGTCTATCGCCTCCAGCAGTCATGAGGCGCAAACGAGCATGTCGGCTGTTCAAGACAGGTCCGAAGGCACTGACGCCCGTGATAACACTGACGCCTCTGTCGCCTCTGACAACCCTGACGGTATGAATCGTACCGGCACCGAGTCTGGCAATTGAATTTTCCAGCCCAGAAACTCATCAGCAGTTCGCCAGTAATTCGCTACTATTTCGCCGGTGATTTGCTGGCAAGATTACCTGCAAATCTGCCGGCAAAATTACCGGCAGATTTACCGGCGCATTTACCGGCACGTTTACCGGCACATTCGCCAGTAACAAACCACTTATAGACCAGGACGATGGCTACGCCAGATTCAGCGGTAGACGAAGAGCAGGGTTTCCTGTCGCATCTCGTGGAGCTGCGTGACAGATTGCTGAAGATGCTGCTTTCCGTCGGAATTCTGTTTCTGTGCCTGTTCTGGTTCTCCGATCAGATATACACGACGCTGGCAGCACCATTACTCAGGCATCTGCCTGACAGCCAGATGATCGCCATTGATGTGGCCGCGCCATTCTTCATACCATTCAAGCTGACGCTCATGCTGTGCGTCTTTCTTGCCGTTCCCTATCTGCTCTACCAGATCTGGTCTTTCGTTGCACCGGGACTGTATTCTCACGAGAAAAAACTGGTGGTGCCGTTGCTGGTGTCCAGTACCGTTTTGTTTTACCTGGGTGTCGCCTTCGCGTATTTCGTGGTCTTTCCCCTGGTTTTCGGATTTTTTACCAGCGTCGCACCGGAAGGGGTCACTGTCAGTACCGACATCGGTCGCTATCTGGATTTTGTCATCACACTGTTCTTCGCCTTCGGAATCGCTTTCGAAGTGCCGGTAGCAACGGTCCTGGTCGTCGCCGTGGGTATCACCACACCAGAAAACCTGGTAAAGATCCGGCCTTACGTGTTCGTTGGCGCCTTCGTGATCGGCATGTTCCTGACACCGCCGGACATGATTTCGCAGACGCTGCTGGCCATACCGATGTGGCTATTGTATGAGGTCGGTATCATGTTCTCCCGCACCTACAAACAGCGAATTGTCGATGCCGGCATCGAGAGGGAGCGCCGTTACAACGATGACGGCGACAATGACGACAACAGTGAGGATAAGAAAAACAAATCCTATGACCATGGCAATGGCAAAGAAAATGTCGTTGTCCCGAACACCAGTGCTGCCGATTTTGATACTGCATCCGTACCGGATGATGATCCGGATCATTATCCAGATCAAAAGCCGGATCAAAAGCCGGATCAAAAGCCGGATCATGATCCGGACCAAAAGCCAGACCAAAAGCCGGATTCAAAAGGCCGGTATCGTAATAGCCTGACGGACTCCACTGACGATGATGTTGATGTAAATGAAGATATTAATGATGATGTTGACGGAGAGCCGAATGAGGGTAAGTAGCAGGATACGACCAGCAATCGCCGCAATCGGGTCGGACCGTCCGACGACAGATCGGGAGCTTATCCGTTATGAGTGATACCAGGCAGCCACCGAGACGGCGGGTACTCCTGATAATCATGGACGGCATCGGTGTCAATCCATGCAAGCTGGACAATGCCGTTGCCCTGGCAGATACACCACATCTGGACAAGATTTATTCCCGTCATCCGACCTGTCTGCTGGAAGCATCCGGTCGCGCCGTCGGCCTGCCGGTAGGGCAGATGGGCAATTCCGAGGTGGGTCATCTGACTATAGGTGCCGGCTCGGTGCTTCGGCAGGACCTGGTGAAAATCAGTGAAGCAATTGCGGATGGTAGTTTCGCCAGCAACGATGCCGTGCATGGCGCCATTCAACGCGCCAGTGCCAGCGACTCGCCGCTGCACCTGGTCGGGCTGCTTTCTGATGGCGGAGTACACAGTCACACCGACCACCTGATTGCCCTGATCAAGTTGTGTGGGGAGAGCGGCGTAACGCCAATACTTCATGCCATCACCGATGGCCGCGATACAGCACCAAAAAGCGCGATGCAATTCCTGGACAAGGTTCTGCCAGTACTGGACAAGGCTCATGGTCATGTGGCGACAGTCTCCGGACGCTACTACGCAATGGATCGCGATAAGCGATGGGACCGTATTCAGCTCGCCTGGGAAGCCATGGTGCGCGGTAACGGGCGCAAGGCATCATCCGTAGCCGAAGCCATCAAAGCCGCCTACGAAGTCGGCGAGACCGATGAATTCATTACGCCCACCGTCCTTGACGCGTACGCAATGCCCGGTGAGAACTCGGAAATGTTCTTCTTTAATTTCCGCAACGACAGACCTCGGGAATTAAGTGAAGCACTGGCGTTACCCGATTTCAATGATTTTGACCGAGGAGACTACAAGCCGATCACCCTCAGTACAATGACTCGCTACGAAAGCTCCTATCCCTTTGCCCGCGCGTTCACACGGGATGAACCAGGTAAGACATTGGGGCACGTGGTGGCGGATGCCGGTATCCGGCAGATTCGCTCGGCCGAGACGGAAAAATACCCGCATGTCACGTTCTTCTTCAATGGTGGACAGGATGAACCACTACCTAATGAAGAACGACTGCTGGTTGATTCACCCAAAGTCGCCACTTACGACCTGCAGCCGGAGATGAGTGCGCCGGAAGTAACAGATGGCATTCTGCAGGCGCTGGCAGAGAAATCGGCTGGCCTGATCGTGGTCAATCTTGCCAATGGTGACATGGTGGGGCATACAGGCGTGCGCCGTGCTGTCATCAAGGCAGTGGAAACCGTTGACAGCATGGTAGGGCAGATGTGGGAGAGTGCAGTCGCAAACGAGTATTCGATCGTGCTGACAGCAGACCACGGCAATGCAGACATGCTGGTGGATCCGGTGAGCGGCGAGCCACACACCCAGCATACGACTTTCCCGGTAGTCTGCACGATACACGACTCTTCAATGTGGGAGCTGGGCAATGGATTTGGTTTGCCTTCGCTTGCCCCCACCATTTTGCAGTTGATGGGGCTGGAACAGCCTGAATCTATGCAAGGAATGTCCATATTGCTTCGGCCGTATAACTGATGTCACTGACTGTATGACCGTCGGTAAGTAGCATCATCAGACGGTTCAATTCAGAGGCAGTTTTCACGGCGAGTAAACATAATGTCCGCGACTTTCCGCCACTCCCGGCCAGTGGGGATCGTTCATCGTATTGGGTGCATTGTTATTCTGGCAATCTACACGTGTAGAGTCAGTTGAAGGATTCTCTACACGCGTAGAGTCAGTGTCAGGATTCTCTACGTGTGTAGAGTCAGTGTCAGGATTCTCTACGTGTGTAGAGTCAGTGTCAGGATTCTCTACACGTGTAGAGTCATTTTCCGGGCACTCACCCTGTGTAGAGTGGGATGCCTGTCGACTGTCACGGATATCCCGTCCCCTGGCGTCCACCACGCGGAAGCGATAGCGGGTGGGCAGCAGACTGCGTACATG